>CAZQJB010000173.1:0-3226 GCA_964593115.1 uncultured Aquificales bacterium | reverse complement strand
CTTGATAATGGCCAGAAGCTTCACGGTGTACCCCATCTCTTGCGCATAGCGTATGTCCCTGATATCTATGCCCTCTATGCCCTCCACGTACGCGTCTTCAAGCTGAAAGAGCCTGCCGTAGGCAAGGGAGGCCAGCAAAACCGCCTTGTGGGCGGCATCGGTGCCGTTCACGTCAAGGGTTGGGTCTGCCTCGGCGTAGCCCAATTGCTGGGCCTGGTGCAGGGCGTCGCTAAACGAGAGACCCTCGTCCTCCATCTTGGTGAGAATAAAGTTGGCGGTGCCGTTTATTATGCCGTACATGCCCAGTATCCTGTTGGCCACCAGGCCCTCGCGCAGGGCGAGTATGATGGGGATACCACCTGCAACGCTGGCCTCGAATCCCAGGTCAACACCGTCTCTCACCACTATCCCCAATATCTCCCTGCCCTCTTCGGCAAGAAGCGCCTTGTTGGCGGTCACCACGTGCTTACCAGCCCTTAAGGCGCCTATGATGAAGCTCTTGGCGGGCTCTATGCCCCCTATCAGCTCAACCACCACCGAGATGCCCGGGTCATCTATGATCTCCCTGGCATCACTACACCTGAGGGGCTCTGGAACAACGAAAGACCTGTCCCTATTCCAATCAACGTCTGCAACCTTTTTAAGCTCTATCGGTAATCCAATACGCTGTTCAAGCAGCCCTTTCCTTTCCAAGAGTATCCTTGCCACCCCACAGCCTATGGTACCAGCCCCGATGAGACCAACGCCTACTGGCTCGTTCAACGGGACCCTCCCAGCACCTGCCGCATTCCCCTAAGGGCCTGTCGTATGCGCTGCTCGTTCTCCACAAGGGCAAAGCGGACGTAGTCGTCTCCGTTGTAACCGAAACCAACGCCGGGAGATACCGCCACCTTCGACTCTTTAAGAAGGAACTTAGAGAACTCCAGAGATCCCATCTTCTTGAACTCTTCTGGTATCTCTGCCCACACAAACATGGTGGCCTTGGGCTTCTCCACCTTCCATCCCATACGGTTCAATCCCTCAACCAGCACGTCCCTTCTCTTTTTGTATGTGTCCACTATCTCTTTCACGCAGTCCTGGGGACCGTTAAGGGCCACGATGGCTGCTATCTGGATTGGCTGGAATATACCGTAGTCGTAATAGCTCTTCAGCTTGGCAAGGGCTGCCACCAGGTCCCTGTTGCCCACCACGAAGCCAACCCTCCAGCCGGGCATGCTGTAGCTTTTCGAGAGAGAGAACATCTCTACGGCCACCTCTTTGGCACCCTCTATCTCTAAGATGCTGGGAGGGGTGTAACCGTCAAAGGTGAGATCGGCATAGGCGAAATCGTGGATCACGTAGATGTTGTGCTCTCTGGCAAACTCCACCACCTTGCGGAAGAACTCCTTGTCCACCACCAGGGTGGTGGGATTGTGGGGAAAGCTGAGTAAAAGCACCTCTGGAACCGGCCAGGTGTGCTTAACCGCCCTAACGAGGCTGTCGAACAGGTCGTCCCCTTTCGAGAGGGGGATGCTTCTTAAGTCTCCCCCTGCAATAACCATGCTATAGGCATGAATGGGGTAGGTTGGGGTAGGCACCAGGGCCACGTCTCCCGGCCTTATTATTGCCAAGGCAAGGTGAGATAGCCCCTCTTTCGCGCCTATGGTCACTATGGCCTCGGTCTCTGGATCCAGGTCCACCTCGTAGCGCCTCTTGTACCAGTTGCAGATGGCCTCCCTGAGCTTGGTGATACCCCTTGATGCAGAGTACCTGTGGTTGTGGGGCTTACGGGCCGCCTCCACCAGCTTCTCAACGATGTGGGGTGGGGTGGGCAGGTCTGGATTGCCCATTCCCAGGTCTATTATGTCCTCTCCACGTCGGCGGGCCTTGTACTTCAGCTCGTTAACTATTGCGAAAACGTACGGTGGCAAACGCTTTATCCGCAGAAACTCTCTCTCCATCTCTTCCTCCCGCAGGTGATTGTTGCCAGCATACTACTTACCAGACTATTTTCAAGTGTCATGCAGAACAAAGAGGTCTGGACAACCGGCAAGGTTCTTGCCTGGGCAAAGGGCTTTCTCAAAGAGAAGGGCATAGAAGGTCAACAGAAGGAGGCCGAAGAGATGCTCTCTGCCCTTCTGGGGAAGAGCAGAATAGAGCTCTACACCTCTCTTGACCGTCCCATGAGCCGTGAAGAGCTCACAGCCTACAAGGACATGCTGAAACGGAGGGTGGGCGGCGAGCCCCTGCAGTACATCACGGGATTCGAGCAGTTCTGGAAGTACAGGTTTCACTTAACCCCCCAGGTGTTGATACCAAGGCCCGAGACCGAGGTGCTCGTGGCCCAGGCAATAGCCTTTCTCGACTCCCTTGATTGCCAATGCCCCTTGGTGTGCGACGTGGGAACGGGCAGCGGTGCCATACTGGTCTCCATATTAGCAGACCGGTCACAGGTAAGGGGCGTGGGAACCGACATCTCCAAAGAGGCCCTGAAGGTGGCAAAGAGAAACGGCGAGACCCTGGGAGTGAGAGGAAGAATGGGCCTGGTATGCACAAGCCTCATGGAGGCCTTAAGACCATTTGAGCAGTTTCACCTTGTGACCGCCAACATGCCCTACGTGAGAACAGAAGAGCTGAACACCCTGCAGCGAGAGGTTAAAAGGGAACCCCGAAAGGCCCTGAACGGTGGAAGAGACGGGCTATTCTGGGTCTCCCAACTGGTCCACAGGGCACCAACCTACCTGAAGAGAGGGGGTATGCTTGCCATAGAGATCGGTCACCAGCAGAGAGAGAAGGCCTTGCTCTTATTCAAAGGCAAGAGATACCGTGGTATCAGGGTGGTTGAAGACCAGTGGGGAAAGCCCAGGGTGATAACCGCCATAAAGACATAATAAGGATGAGGAGCCGTAAGATGACCACAGCAGATGCCCTGGCAATAAGGGGTGGAGAGCCTGTGTCTGGCACCGTAGAGGTGGGCGGGGCCAAGAACGCGTCTCTGCCCATATTGGCCGCATCATTGATGGCAACCGGGCCCTGCGCCCTCGAGGGTGTGCCTAACCTAAGGGACGTTGAGACGATGGTGGAGTTGCTGGAGATAATGGGCATGGAGGTGCACTGGGAGAAGAGAGAAAGAAGAATAGAGATCAAACCTGTCTCCCCGCGCCACGAAGCACCCTATCAGGTGGTTAAGAGGATGAGGGCATCGGTATTGGTGTTAGGGCCGGTTCTTGCAAAACTGGGCCGTGCC
>CAZQJB010000172.1:0-3257 GCA_964593115.1 uncultured Aquificales bacterium | reverse complement strand
TGCGTACCGGTCGAAGTGGTAACCCGCAAGGGCCTTTTCGCACTCCCTTATGGTGGAGTGGAGCCTGCTCATAAGCCACTTCTGGTCCAAAGAGAGGTTTTCTATCTGAATTGCAGGTATCTCGTCGATCTCCCCGGTGTTCATGAGCACGAACCTTGAGGCGTTCCATAGCTTGTTTATGAAGTGGCGGTATCCCTCTATTCGTGCCTCTGACATCTTTATGTCCCTGCCCTGGGCGGCCAAGGCGGCAAGGGTGAACCTGAAGGCGTCTGTGCCGTATTTGTCCATCATGAGTATGGGGTCTATTACGTTGCCCCTGGTCTTGCTCATCTTCTGCCCTTGCTCGTCCCTGACCAGGGCGTGGATGTAAACGTCGTGGAAGGGGACGTCTTTCATGAAGTGGAGCCCCATCATCATCATGCGGGCCACCCAGAAAAAGAGGATATCGAAACCGGTCACTAAGACGCTGGTGGGGTAGTAGCGTTTAAGCAAGGGGGTTTTCTCGGGCCATCCCATGGTTGCAAAGGGCCAAAGGGCAGAGGAGAACCAGGTGTCCAACACGTCAGACTCCTGCTCCACCGCCTTGCTGCCGCAATGGCTGCATGCCGATATCTCGTCAACCGATACTGACACCTCTCCACACTCTTTGCAGTACCATGCGGGTATGCGGTGTCCCCACCAGATCTGTCGCGATATGCACCAATCGCGAATGTTCTCCATCCAGTCGAAATAGACCTTTGTCCACATGTGCGGTACTATTTTTGTTTTACCTTCTCTAACCGCCTTTATTGCTTCTTTTGCGAGGGGTGCGGTCTTGACAAACCACTGGGTGGATAGGTAGGGCTCAACAACTGTGGAGCACCTGTAGCAATGGCCCACCGAGTGGGTGTAGGGCTCTATCTTCACAAGCAGCCCGGCCTTTTTCAGGTCTTCCACTATTTGCTGGCGGCATTCTTCGCGGCTCATTCCCTGGTAGGGGCCCGCCTCCCTGTTCATGGTGCCATCGGGATTCAGTATGTTTATCACCTCTAAACCGAAGCGCTCGCCGATCTCGAAGTCGTTGGGATCGTGTGCGGGAGTGATCTTCAAGGCGCCTGTACCGAACTCCATGTCAACGTAAGAGTCACCTATTATGGGTATGGGGCGGTTCAATACAGGCAGCAACACGGTCTTGCCCACCATCTCCTTGTAGCGCGGGTCCTCGGGATTCACCGCCACCGCCGTGTCTCCAAGAAGGGTCTCGGGCCTTGTGGTGGCCACCACTATGCCCCCATCTCCGTCCTGGTATGGGTAGAGTATGTGGTATAGGGCCCCCTCGTCGTCACGGTATTCCACCTCGAGGTCAGACAGGGCCGTGAGGCACCTGGGGCACCAGTTTATCATGTAGTCTCCACGGTAGATGAGTCCCTCTTCGTAGAGCCTTACGAACACCTCTTTCACCGCCCTGGAGAAACCCTCGTCCATTGTGAAGCGCAGGCGGCTCCAGTCACACGAGGCCCCTATCCTCTTGAGCTGCTCAACGATGTAGTTGCCGTACTTCTCTTTCCATTCCCATACCTTTTCGAGAAATGCCTCTCTTCCAATATCGTGGCGTGAGATACCCTCTTTCGCCAGCTCTCTTTCGACCACGTTCTGGGTTGCTATGCCGGCGTGGTCTGTGCCCGGCATCCAGAGAACGTGGTGGCCCTTCATGCGATGCCATCTGGCAAGTATATCCTGAAGTGTTACGTTAAGGGCATGGCCCATGTGAAGGGAGCCCGTGACGTTAGGGGGGGGGATAACTATGGAGAATGTCTCTTCTTCTCCCTCTTCCGGGGCTGTGAACACCCCCTCGTCTATCCAATACCTGTACCAGCGCTCCTCTCTCTCCTTGGGCTCGTAGGCCTTGGGAAGTTCGTGTTTCGCCATGGCAGCAGTCTCCTTAGGGTGTTGTTGATTATTCAACCTCTCTTCGGCTCGCATATACCTCACCGCGAGACCCTGTCCCATTTACGCAAAACCCCCTTGCCGGTCAATCTGGTGAGACTTTGCTTGCAATGGACTGTTGGTGGCTGGTATATGGGGAAAACCATGCTTGAGAAGATGCGAAGTCATGCGGGGTTAGCTGCCCTGCTGTTGGTGATGGCGATGGTCATGTTGCAGGGGTGTGCAGAAGAGCCGGCGCACACCTTCTTCTTAAGGTTTCATCCCTGGGGGACGGAAGAGGCAGCGAACGCCACTGCCCCTGGGGTGCCTTATGCTGCAAATGCCACCAACGCTACCCGTGCAGGCAAGGCTGCTGTCCCCCCTGCCAGTAATCTGGTCAAGATAGAGCCCCATCGGCCCAGGCCTGGGGGCCGTGCGATACAGGGTGAACCTATTCCCGTTGTGTTCAACTTCGACCATGCCGACATCCGCGAGGTGATAAAGGTGTTCCTTAAAGACATACTCAAGCTCAACTACATGGTGGACAACGCCGTGAAGGGAAGCGTCACCTTGCACACAGAGGGAAAGTTGAGGCCCGACCAGGTGATGGACGTGTTCCAGGCGGTGCTTCGCATAAACAACCTGGCCCTGGTGAAGCGGGGAGACATCTACGTGGTGCTTCCGGCGCGCAGGGCGGCGCGAATGACCACCCAGGCCTTCAAGGGTTATCCCCCGTTCAAAGGCGGTGCGTATATATCCATCTATCCTTTGAGATACATCAGCGTAACCAGCCTGGTGGGACTGGTGAAGCCCCTGCTCTCAGAGGGGGGCACAATGATCGCAGAGCCCCGCTCAAATGCGCTCATAGTGGCTGACCTGCCTGCAGGACAGGAGAGGATCGCCAGGATAATCAGGCTGCTTGACACAAACATGTTTGCAGGGTTGGTCTTCAAGGTCTTTCCTTTGAAGGTTACCAAGGCCTCTGACATGGCCAGGGTGCTTGGCAGGATATTCTCTTCCCCTGTGGCAGGGGCCAAGGGCTCGTACAAGCGCGTGGAGATAATACCCTTTTCTGGCACCAACTCCCTCTTAGTGCTGGCCAAAGACAAGGAAGAACTGGCCACTGTCGCCGGCTGGATCAGGCAGTTGGACCAGGGAGAAGAGGGTTCTACCGGCATCTACATATACCCGGTTGAGAATGGGAAGGCAGAGGATATAGCCAACTTGCTGAAAGAGCTTTACGGGGAGCAGGTTACCGGTAAGAAGAGCGCCACGCGGCAGAGAACCATAGTGTCTGCCACCAAGAAGGCGAAGAGCAGGACCAAGGTGACCGTCTCCCCTGGTGAACTCTC
>CAZQJB010000171.1:1425-3286 GCA_964593115.1 uncultured Aquificales bacterium | reverse complement strand
TTGGTGTTACACGAGTTTGTTGCTATTTACAGGGAGTTTTTGAGGGGAACTTGAGTTTAGTTGCTGGGAATCTTCTTTATCCAGTCGGGGTTCGAGAACCAGTACTTCTTCATCTTGTCAAGCAGTCCCGCGTCGTGGATCTTCTTCAAAAAGTTCTCAACCCAGTTCACCAGCAGGTAGTCGCCGTCGGGAATGGCTATGCCCACGGGCTCTGCGGTGATGGGCTCAGAGACGCCTATTCTCTTGTCCCTGTTCTGGAAGGCCGCCACGATGCAGAAAGACTGGTCTGCCATCAAGGCATCGGCCTTGTGTTTCAGTACCATATCCATGGCCTTGGTCATGGTCTTCTCCTCGATGAGATGGGCCTTGGGCAGTACCGCCTTGGCCACCTGGGCCCCGGTGCTTCCCTTAACCACCACCAGCCTGAAGGTGGGGCTGTTCATGTAGTTCGAGTCTTCGTTCACCTTGTCCACCACCTGCTTCTCTGCCAGTATGGACTGTCCTGTCACCGCGTAGGGACCGACGAAGACCACCTTGGTGTTCCTTTCGAGGGTCATGGTGATACCCGCCATGGCCATGTCAACCTTTCCACTCTTTACGGCCTCAATGAGGTGGTTGATGTCGTATCGCTTCACCTCGAGCTTCACCCCCATGGCCTTGGCCATGTACCTGGCGAGCTGCATGTCAAAGCCTATGTAGTTGCCCATCTTGTCCTTAACCGTGAAGGGGGGAAAGTGGCCGGTTGTGCCCACTGTTAGGGTGCCACCGGCCAGTATCCTGTCCATGTACCTCCCTGCCATCCCCTTTGTGGGCAGGGCGCAGAGCATCAGTATCGCAACCAATGCCGCAGTTGCCGCGGTCCTTACCTTGAAAACTCCTCTCATCTCACCTCGCTCCTCTCTCCCTGTGGGTTTCTCTCAAAAGTCGCTGTGGTTACACGGCGGTAATCTCGCATCATTTTGAGCCCTTGAATCCACCACCTTCCCTCCAAAGTGGTCACTACCTACACCCTATGCATCAACATTCAAAAAGCGTTTCAACGGAATATAGGACTCGTTATCCATAGCGCAAGTGGTCAGGTTCTCAGGGCCTCTATGGGGTGCACCTTCGACGCCCGGTAGGCGGGGTAGAGGCCTGCCGCCATGCCGGCCACCAGAGATGCCAAAATGCCCAGAATGGCCCCCTTTATGGGCACCACCAACTCCCAGCCCCCCAGCAAGGTGGCCACAACGCTCAACACCAGGCCTATGGCCACCCCGATCACCCCTCCCATGAGGGAGAGCACCACGGTCTCAACCATGAACTGCAACGTGATGTCTCGCCGCCTGGCCCCCACGGCCCTGCGTATGCCTATCTCTTGTATGCGCTCTCCAACCGAGAGCATCATCACCGCCAGCACGCCCACTATGCCAACAACCAGGGAGACCGAGGCCACCGCCGCCACCAGGATGGCAAAGATGGAGGCGGTCTTCTCCTTCTCCCTCATCACCTCCTCCATGCTGGTTACCGAGAAGTCGTCTCCCCGTCTTCCCAGGGAGTGAAGCCTTCTCAGCAGGTGGGTGCACCGGGTCATAACCTGGGGGATGGCCTCCTCGGACTCAGCCTCCACCATGATTGAGTTGATGTAGGTGACGTGAAATAGCCGCCTCGTGGCCGTTGTGATGGGCACGAGTATCTGGTCGTCCTGGTCCTCCCCGCTTGCGTCCACCCCCTTGGGCTCCATCACCCCCATCACCTTGAACGGCACCCGCCTCACCCTCAGGCTCATGCCAAGGGGGTTGACATTGCCGAACAGCCTTTTTGCCACACCGAACCCCAGAACTGCCACCCGCACCCTGCCCGTCACCTCTTCACCGCGAAA
>CAZQJB010000171.1:0-1415 GCA_964593115.1 uncultured Aquificales bacterium | reverse complement strand
CGAAAGAACCGTCCCTTTGCCGGGTAGAAGTTCTTGATGTGGATGTAGGCAGGGGTTGTGCCCACTATGCGGGTTCTCGTGGTGGATCTCTCGGAGTTCACCACCTCGGCCCTGTCGTAGATTGGTGCAACCCTGAGCACCCCAGGCACCCTCTCGGCTATGGCCCTGGCATCCCTCATCTTCAGGGTTGTGGCGGTCTCGTGCTGGATCAGCCTGCCGCCCCTGATGGTCACCTTGCCAGCCGAGATGAGCACCAGGTTCCTGCCCATGCTCTCGAACTCCTTCAGCACCTTTCTCTTTGCCCCCTCTCCCACGGCTATCATCACCACCAGTGATGCCACCCCCACCACCACACCCAGGGTGGCGAGGAGAGACCTTTTGCGCTGTGACATGAGGGCGTCGTATGCCCCCTTGATGAACCCGGTCTTCACCTCAGGCTCTCCACTGGACTCTGTGCGGCTGCCTTTCGGGCGGGGTAGATACCGAAAAGCCCCCCTACCACCATGGCGAAGGCCGGGGCAGCCAGTAACAGGTACCAGGGGGCCCTGGCCGGGATGGGGGAGACCCTGGCCGCCACCTTGGCCAGGGCTATGCCCAGGGCAAGGCCCACCACTCCCCCCAGTAGCGACACCGATAGGGAGAATAGCGAGTAGTGCAGCATTATCTCCCTCGCGGTTGCCCCCAGGGCCCTGCGAATACCGATTATCCTGCGCCTCTGGGTGATGACCGCCAGCATGATGTTGGTGATAATGATGCCGCTCACCACCATGGAGATGGTGCCTATGAGCAGCAGCATCACGGTGATGGTGTGGGTGGCCTTGGTGAGAAACGAGATTATCTCTTCAGAGGTGATTATTCTGAAGTCGTCGGGCTTGGGTGGCACTATGCCGTGCCTCTTTCTCAAAAGGTCTGCGATCACCTTCTGGGCGCGGTGGACGTCGTAGCCGGGCACGATCACTATCTTTGCTATGTCTATCCAGTTGCGGTTGAGCAGCCTGCGCTGCGAGGTGGTCAGGGGAATCACCACCCTGAGGTCCAAGGGGTGGCGCCCCACCGAGCCCTTGCTTTCAAGCACCCCCACCACCCTGAAGAGCACGCCGCTCACCTTCACGTACCTGCCCAGGGGATCGCTATCCCCGAACAGGTCCTTGGCGGTCTTCCATCCCAACACCGCCACCTTTGCTCTCTCTTCAATGTCCTCTTTTGTGATGAACCTCCCCTTGGCCACCTCCCAGTGTGCCAGTGGGGCCCATTGGGGCATCACCCCGTTTATCCTGGTCTTGTATGCCTTGTTGCCGTAAGAGACGGTTCTGAAGGCAAACTGGTCTGGCGACACCCCTGCCACGAAGTCGTATCGCGAGATCACCCCCATGTCCTCCATGGTCAGGGTGTCCCTGCGGGTCTGGGCAGGACCG
>CAZQJB010000170.1:0-3323 GCA_964593115.1 uncultured Aquificales bacterium | reverse complement strand
GTGGAGGCTGCCCAGAAGGGTGCGGACCCCCGGGCAGGGCTCATCTACGACAAGCAACGCCTTATGACGAAACCTCCCATTCCCGGGGGGGAAGGGGGTGAGAAATGAGTGCCCTGCTTCACTACATGCCGTACTTGATACTGCTTCTGTTCACCGTTGCAATGGTGGTTACAGGGCTGGGAGTGATCGTTCTTCCCAACCCGGTTCATGCCGCCCTGGCTTTGCTCGCCAACCTCATCGTCACCTCGTTGCTATACCTGGTGATGCTGGGTGCACCCTTCATGGCGATGGTGCAGCTCATAGTTTACGCAGGTGCCATCCTGGTCTTCATTCTCTTCGTGATCATGCTGATGAACCTGAGAAGAGAAGATTACACTTTCGAGGTGTGGCCCGTGAGGGCCCTGGCGGGTCTGGGCATTGCCGCGGTCTTCTTCTTCCAGTTATTCGTCTTGAGCCCCCACTTTGTCGGAAAGGCCATGCTTGGTGCCCAGGGGCCCGATGCCAAGGTGTTGGCAGACTTGATATTCTCAAAGTACCTTCTTCCCTTTGAGCTTGTGTCGCTTCTCATCTTTGCCGCTGCCGTAGGTGCCATAGCCTTGGCCAAAAAGAGAGCTTAGGAGGAGAAGATGGGAGCTTTACCGGTGTACCACTACGTTGGAATTGGTCTCCTCCTCTTCCTCATAGGTGCCGTAGGGGTGATAATCAGGAGGAACGCCATAGTGATGTTTCTCTGCCTCGAGCTGATGCTGAACGGGGTGAATGTGATCTTCATGGCACTGGGAAGGGCAAAGGGGAGTGTCGAGGGCCAGGTGATCGTGTTGTTCATCATGGCAGTGGCCGCTGCAGAGGCGGCCATTGGAATGGCCATCATCACCTCCTACTACAGGACCCACAGGTCGGTGGATGCTGACAAGGCCGACCTGATGAAATGGTGAGGCAAGGGGGCTAACCATGTTGACCAGTATTTGTGCGGTAATCGGATTTCCCCTTCTGGGAGCCGTCATCAACGGCCTGTTTGGTTGGAAGATACGCAGGAAGGCCCACTGGATAGCCGTTCCGGCCATTGCCCTGTCGGCGATCTTTGCGCTGAGACTATTCAGCCAGGTATTGGCGGGACACACCTTCGTGGGCAACCTCTACCCATGGATGGTGATGGGTAAGCTTCACATCCCCGTTGGGTTCCAGCTTGACCAGTTGTCGGTCTTCATGATCACCACGGTGACCTTCGTTGCCACCTGGATACATATCTACTCAATAGGCTACATGGACCACGAGCCTCCCATGGGTTACGCCCGTTACTTCTGCTATCTTAACATGTTCGTCACCTTCATGCTCATACTCTGCCTGGCAAACAACTACGTTCTCATGTTCGTTGGCTGGGAGGGAGTTGGTCTCTGCTCGTACCTGCTCATAGGCTACTGGTACGAGAAGGCAAGCGCTGCCAACGCTGGCATGAAGGCCTTCGTTGTGAACAGAATCGGCGACTTCGGGTTCATGATCGGCGTGTTTCTCATCTACAAGCTGGTGGGGTCCCTGCAGTTCAACCAGGTCTTTGCCAATGCCCACGAGATCTCACCATTCATGGCCACGGTGATCACCTTGCTTCTCTTCACAGGGGCCACGGGAAAATCGGCACAGATTCCACTTTACGTCTGGCTGCCAGACGCCATGGAGGGTCCCACCCCTGTCAGCTCGCTAATCCACGCCGCCACCATGGTGACTGCCGGCGTTTACATGGTGGCCCGTTCGCATGCCCTGTTCAACCTTGCTCCACTCTCCATGGAGGTGGTTGCAACTGTGGGAGCCGCTACTGCCTTCATGGCCGCCACCATGGCCCTGGTGAACAACGACCTGAAAAGGGTGTTGGCTTACTCCACCGTTAGCCAGCTTGGTTACATGTTCATCGGTGTGGGGGTTGGGGTGTACGCAGCAGGAATATTCCACCTGATGACCCACGCCTTCTTCAAGGGCCTCATGTTCCTCTGCGCAGGTGCGGTGATGCACGCCCTGCACGGAGAGCTCAACATGCAGAAGATGGGCGGGCTCTTCAAGAAGATGCCCATAACGGCCCTCACCTTCATCGTGGGCGCCACGGCAATTGCCGGGATTCCACCCCTGGCGGGTTTCTGGTCCAAGGACGAGATTCTGGCCGGTGCCTTTGCCCACGGCCACAAGGTGATCTGGTTCGTGGGAACCTTCACAGCCTTTCTCACCGCCTTCTACATGTTCAGGCTCATCTTTCTCACCTTCTTCGGGGAGCCCCGTGACGAGCACATCCACGAGATTGCCCACGAGTCGCCGCCGGTTATGACCATTCCGCTGGTGGTTCTGGCAATAGGCTCGGCAATAGCGGGTTTTGCGGCCATACTGCCGAATGGCGGGGTAGAGGCCTTCTTGAACCACGTACTGGCCACCGGGGGACACCAGGTTGCTGAGGCTGCCGAACATGGTGCAGGGGTTGAACACGTATTGATGATAATCTCGGTTATCGCCGGATTGGCGGGGGTTGGCCTGGCTGCCTCCATGTACCTGAAGAAGGTGCCCGACCCAATATCCCTGGGCAGCACCTTCAAGCCCATCTACACCCTGCTCTACCACAAGTACTACGTTGACGAGCTCTACTTCTTCCTCTTCGTGAACCCTTTGGTGGGCTCCTCGAGGCAGGTGCTGTGGAAGTTCGTTGACGTGGTGATAATAGACGGCACCGTGAACGGGGTGGCCAAGGTGTGTGGATGGATTGGTAGTGGCCTAAGGTTCATCCAGACGGGAGTCATCGCCCATTACGCCATAGGAATTCTGGGGGGAGCCGTGATCCTCTACTGGTTGCGGCTGCTCTTTGGATAGAAGGGAGACCTTGCCATGACTGTTAACTATCCAATTCTAACCACAATCACCTTCTTCCCCCTGATAGGGGTGGCGGTGATCCTGATGATCAACAAGGAGAAGGTGAACGTTATCCGGTGGACTGCCGCCATAACCGCCGCCATAAACCTGCTGCTCTCTGTGCCCCTCTACTTTGCCTTCAACGGCAAGTCTGCCGGAATGCAGTTCGTGGAGACCCACAAGTGGGTGCCTGCCCTGGGAGCCAGCTACCACATGGGAATAGATGGCATCTCCCTCTTCCTGGTGCTGCTAACCACATTCCTCACCCTGCTCTCCATCATGGCGTCATGGAGCATTGAGAAGAGGGTCAAGGAGTACATGATCTCCTTCCTGCTCCTGGAGGTGGCCATGATCGGCGTCTTCTGCGCCCTGGACATGCTTCTCTTCTACCTCTTTTGGGAGGCCATGCTGGTTCCCATGTTCCTGCTCATCGGCGTCTG
>CAZQJB010000169.1:0-3421 GCA_964593115.1 uncultured Aquificales bacterium | reverse complement strand
CAACCGGCAAAGCCCCTCCCTGCCCATGCCATCGGTTGCCAGAAAGACCCCTCCAACACCCACACGTCTCACCCTCAGGTGGTGGGCCTCTTCGCTGGGCAACTCGACCCTTGCACCAGCCTCTATGCCCGGTATGAACACCCTGGGCAGCCAAAAATAAGATTCATCTTTTCTTTCTCTCACGCTATCTCCACACCTCTATCTTCAAAACGAAAAAGAAAGGGGCACCCTAAACGGCACCCCACAAAGAAGACCCCTAACACGGGTCATTTCGTCTCGAACTTCTTCACCGTACTCAGCAGCCTCTCTGCCAGCTCAGCCAGCCTCATGCTGGCATTTGCAGACTCCTGGGCATGGGTTGCAGCCTCTGAACTCACCTGGGTTATGGCCATCACGTTCTCGCTCACGTTGTTGGCTGCAGCAGAGAGCTGCTCTGTGGCCGTGGCGATCTGAGCTATTGCCTCAACAGCTTTGTCAATCCTGTCCAGTATCTCCATAAGGGCCGCACCGGCCTCGTTGGCAAAGGTGGTTGCCTTGCCCACCTCTGCACTGGCCTCGTCCATTGACTTCACAGCCTGCTCCACTCCCTGGTGAATGTTCTCTATGGCCTTCTGAACGTTACCGGTGGACTCTGCCGTCTGCTTCGCAAGCTCTTTCACCTCAGAGGCCACCACGGCAAATCCCTTGCCCGCCTCACCTGCAGAGGCGGCCTCGATGGTGGCATTAAGGGCAAGCAGGTTGGTCTGGCTTGCAATCTCGCTTATCACGTCTATCACCTTGCCGATCTCCCTGCTTCTCTCTGAAAGCTCCTTTATGGAGTTGGCCACCCGGGCAGACACCTCTGCCGTCTTGTTTATGCTCTCGATAGACTGGTGAACCACCTCGCTGCCCTCTGCCGCCTTCTTCTTGGTGTCGTCAGCCACCTGCGAAGCGTCTCTGGCATTGTTGGCCATCTCCATGATGGTGGCACTCATCTCCTCTACTGCGGCGGCGATCTGGCTGGACTGCTGAGACTGCCTTTCAGCCCCCTCGGCCATCTCTTTCATCACCGCAGACAGCTCTTCAGAGGCCGAGGCCACCTGGTTGGCAACATCGGTCACCTCTTCTGCCACCTCAGAGAGGAAACGGTTGTGCTCCTCTGCCATCCTCTCGCTCTCTTTCTGGCTGGTGATGTCCATGCCTATGCTCATGACCCCAATGATGTTGCCATCGAGGTCTCTTAGTGGCGAGGTGGATACCATCAGGTACACCTTTCTTTTTTTGCCTATAGCCACCTCACCCTCAAGGGGCTGGCCCGTCCTCATGCACTCCTCGATCATCTCCACCACCTCTGGCAGCAAGGTATCCCTTGCTGGCACCCCGATCTTTGCCTTGGTGCCCGGGGTGGCAAAGGTGACTATCATCTCCTTGTTCACCATGAAGAATGGGATGGTGAGCCCCTCTTTTATGGACTTGCCCTCCCCTATCACCCCGTTCAGCATCTCTCGCAGGGCGTCTGCCATCTGGCCAACCTCGTCCCCGCTCTTCACGGTTATCCTCTTCGACAGGTCCCCTTTGGCAAAGGCCTGAAGAACCTCAAGGATGTGGTGCATAGGTTTGCTGACGAAGACCATGGTGAGCACAAAGATGAGCAGCCCAATCAACAGTATGTTCACCAAGCCGATCAATATGTTGCTTCTCTTGGCAGCATCAACCGCCGCCATGGCGCTGGCAGCGGGGATCTGCACCACTATGGCCCCCAGCACCTTCTTGCTGGTGCCATGGCAGTGGTAACAGCTTCTACCGTTCATGAAAGGGGCCATAACCGTGATGTAGGGTTTGCCGTTCACCCTCTCCTGAACGCGGCCCTTCGTGTAAACACCAGAAGAGAGCAGGGAGGATAGCTTAGCGTAGGTGTTCTGGGCTACTAGGCTTGAAACCTTCTTGCCTGCCACGCCCTTCTCGGAGGAGAAGGAGACATATCCATCGGCATCGCACACGTAGATGTTCATGTCTGGAAGCTCGTTCTCCACCTTTTTGAACACCTCTTCCACCGCCTCGTTGTCACCCTTGGTTAGAGGAGATATTATTGCATTTTTCACTATGGTGGCCGCATCATCCCCCTTTTCGGAAAGCTGGGTTTTCAGGGCAGTGGTCTGTCTCGAGGTGTTCAGGTACGTGGTGATACCTGTAACAATAACCAGAACCAGAACCGTTGGAACCACCACCTTTATCCATACCTTGTTCAACACAGACATCTTTTAAGCCTCCTTCCCTCAGTGGGCCCCACCGTGTAGCAAGGGCTTGAAATCGAACTCTTCAGAGATGGCCTTGGTGTGGCACACCTCGCACTGGCGAAAACTACTGGCCATGCTTATGTCCGATGGGTCCTCGCTCTCGCAGTGCTTGCTGCCCGGCCCGTGGCACACCTCGCATCCCACCTCTTTGAGCTGCGGGGTCTTCTCAACCGACTTGAACCCACCGGGCTGTCCGTACCCCGTGGTGTGGCACTTCAGGCACGAGGTGAACTCCTCTGCCGAAAGGTCTTTTTTCAACTTCATGACGCTCTCGAAGGAGTGAACCTTGGGGCTGTATTTAATAAAGGTGTTGTACTCATCCTCGTGACAATCTGCACAGGCCTTGCTTCCCACGTATGTCTTTCTGGCCAGGGCCACCCCCCATAGAAACGCCAGCGCCACCACACCGGCAACCAACATCACCCACGCTCTCTTCACCTAATCACCTCCAGAATAAAATTTCACGCATACAGTTTAACCTCTTGTTCGCCTATTGTAGCGGGTCTGTCCATCATCTGCTTCTGGCAAAACGTAGGGGTAATTTAGCACATCATTTTGGATAAAGCAATCCACACCAGTAGAAAAAACGGCTTTGATGCCTCATGCCCTTCCCCAGTAGCATGTTACGATTCCCCTGGTTAGAAGGGTGTAACCAACCCTTGAAAAACCCGCCTTTTCCATGAGCCCTGAGAAGACTGCAGGGGAAGGAAACTCCTCTACGGTTTTGGGCAGGTAAGAATAGGCACCGGGATCCCCCGAGATAATCCTGCCAAGAAGGGGAAGAACCCGGTGAAAGTAGAGGTCGTAGATTATGCCAAAGATACCCTTGGGCTTTGAGAACTCGAGCACCACCACTGCACCCCCATCACAGATTACGCGTCTCATCTCTCTCAGAGCACCCAGCCTGTGGGGAATGTTCCTGATCCCGAAGGCAACCATGGCCCCCTGGCAACAGGAGTCTGGCAAGGGTAGGCTAAGACCGTCACCGGCCACGGGAAAGACCATTGAGTCCATGTTACGTTTTTTAGACTTGGCCTTCAGTATCTCGAGCATCCCGCATGCCGGATCTACGGCCACCACCCTTGCTCCAGGGGCCTTGCCGACAATGGCGAAGGCCACGTCACCGGTGCCAGCGGCAAGATCGA
>CAZQJB010000168.1:0-3433 GCA_964593115.1 uncultured Aquificales bacterium | reverse complement strand
CCCTAAGGGCTTTGCGGGGAAGAAAGAGGTGATGGCCACCTCGGTTATCCCGCAAGAGCGTCTGCCGTGCCAGGTGGCACCAAAGGACTGGGCACCGTCCTCAAGCAGGAAGAGGCCGTGTTTCTCGGCTATCTCTGAGAGCTGGTCGAACTGGGGGCATTGGCCGTAGAGGCTAACCGCCACTATCCCCTTGGTCCGTGGAGTCACTGCCTCCTCTACCCTGGAGGGGTCGATGTTAAAGGTGACGGGGTCGATGTCCACGAACACCGGCCTGGCACCTAAGAATGCCACCGTCTCGGCAGTGGCGATGAAGGTGAAAGGGGTTGTGATCACCTCGTCCCCAGGCCCCACCCCCAGGGCCATCATGGCGAGAAGCAGGGCGTCGGTTCCCGACGAGCAAGAGACCACGTGCTCAACCCCAACGAACCTTCCAAGGGCATCCTCCATCTCTGCCACCTGGGGGCCCATAATGTAACGGGCAGAGGCCATAACCTCGGCCACCGCCCTGTCCAGTTCCTTTTTGTAGAGCCCGTACTGGCGCTTCAGGTCGATGAACTCCATCTTCATTCCGAACTCTCCCCGGCCCCGGACCCTACGTCCCTCATGCTCTCAAGATCCTTCTGAAGGGCCTCTATCTCTGCTTGAAGCCTCTCGTACTCCTCGGTCTTCCTGATGAGAAAGTGGTAGGTGAGACGCACCTTCTCTTCCACGCCCTTAGGGGTCAGGTAGTAGAGGTATCTTGCCTTGTTGTCAGAGCTTTTGAAGTTTCTGATCTTCACCAGTCCTTTCTCCACCAGGGCCCTCACCAGATAGTTGGTCTTGCCCACGCTCACTCCCAGGGCATGGGCAAGTTCCCTCTGCGTGATGGCAGGGTTCTCCTCGATGAGCTTGATCAGTTTCAACCTCTCTTCACTCACAATACCAGCACCTCGGGGGTAAAAGGTGAGAGATCTTTACCCAACGGCCAGACACCCTGTCAAAGGAACCTTGCTCAAGACAAGGCACCAGCCCCGGCGTAAACCGCCGCCGTGCCAAGCTCCTCTTCTATGCGCACCAACTGGTTGTACTTGCAGACCCGGTCAACCCTGCACGGTGCCCCGGTCTTGATGAGCCCGGCGTTCACAGCAACGGCAAGGTCGGCTATGGTGGTGTCCTCTGTCTCGCCGGAGCGGTGGGAGATCACAACCTTGTAGCCCGCCTTCACGGCGGTCTCTATGGCCATGAGGGTCTCTGTAAGGGTGCCTATCTGGTTAAGCTTTATGAGGGCGGCATTTGCAACCCCCATATCTATCCCTTTCTTGATCAGGCTGGGATTGGTGACGAAGATGTCGTCTCCCACAAGAACCAACCTCGAGCTCAGGGCAGAGGTGAGCTCCTTCCATCCCTCCCAGTCGTCCTCGGCAAGGCCGTCCTCCAGGAGCAATATGGGATACTTTTCCACCCAATCGGCGTAGAACTCCACCATCTCGGATGCGGTCTTCTCGGCATTCTCAGATGCCAGCACGTATCTCCCATCACGGTAAAAGCTGGTGGACGCAGGGTCAAGGGCGATGCCCACCTCGTCTCCCGGGGCATAACCTGCCTTCTCTATCGCCTCTAAAAGCAGCCTCACAGCATCCTCGTTGCAGCCGATGTTTGGTGCAAATCCCCCCTCGTCTCCCACCGCGGTGCCCAGACCCCTCTGGTGGAGCACTTCTTTGAGGGTGTGGTAAACCTCGGCTCCAATGCGCAGGGCCTCGGCAAAACACTCGGCACCTACAGGGGCGATCATGAACTCCTGAAGGTCAACGTTGTTGTCTGCATGGACCCCTCCGTTGAGCACGTTCATCAAAGGCACGGGAAGCACCGATGCGTTGGCCCCGCCGATGTAGCGGTAGAGGGGCAGGCCTGCCTCCTCTGCAGCCGCCTTGGCCACCGCCAAAGAGACACTTAGAATTGCGTTGGCTCCTAACTTCTCCTTGTTCTGGGTTCCGTCAAGCTCGATCATGGTCTCGTCTATCAACCTCTGCTCGGTTGCGTCCATCCCCACGATCTCTTCGGCGATGAGGTTGTTCACGTTCTCAACCGCCTTCAAAACACCTTTCCCCATGAAGCGATTCTTGTCACCGTCCCTTAGCTCCAGGGCCTCGAGCTCTCCCGTGGAGGCCCCCGAGGGTACCGCGGCCCTCCCCATCACACCTGAATCCAATAGCACCTCTGCCTCGACTGTGGGATTCCCCCGGGAGTCCAGGATCTCCCTTGCAACAACCTCCACTATTACTCCCATTCGGTTCACCTCCGCTCTCTTTTCAAATCAAGCCCACTGGCTGATACCAAAAAGTTCGTACTTTCACCACAGGCCCCTTAACTTGACACCGCTCCCTGCAATACATACCTGGACCGGCAGAGGGAAATGCCAAGGCTGGCAAATAGCCGGCAACCGCACCCAGGGAAGAGCGATACCGGCCAGGTGCAGGGAAAGGAGCAGGGGAATAGCATGGTAATACTCTCGAGAAGCGCGGGCCTGAGTGTGAAGGGGAAGGAGAAAGAGCCCTCCTTGCTTGCCGGACTGCTGGTGTCCCAGTGGCCCAAAATAGTGCTATTGATATTGCTATCCTGCGCTGTACTGCTTCCGACACTTTCCACCACCTCTTTCTGGGATCCCGATGAGGGGCGTTACGCCGCCTGCGCCAGAACAGCAATAGAAGACGGACACTGGGTGATTCCCTACTACAACGGCCACCCCCGAGTGGTTAAGCCCCCCTTGATGGTCTGGATGGTGGCTGCAACCTCCCTCGCATTCAACGGTGGAGAGGTGACCGAGTGGACTGCAAGGCTACCCTCTGTGGTGGCTGCCATCTTGGCCGTTGTGACAACTTTCCTGTTAGGCTGCGTCCTTGGATTGGAACCCGGCACCGCCTTTCTATCAGGCCTGGTACTTCTCACAAGCCACCTCTTCTGCAAGCAGGGGAGACTGGCCATAACCGACATGGGCCTCCTCTTCTTTCTCACCGCCTCGTTCTTCTGCTTCGCCATGGGTTACGGCATAGGAAAGGCAACACCCAGCCGAAGGTGGTACCTGGGAATGTACCTCTTCTGGGGACTGGCCACCATGCAGAAAGGGCCTGCGGTTGGGTTGGTGCTACCTGTTCTGGTGATTCTCACCTTTCTTTGGAGCGGCTCGGAGTTCTACAGGTTTGGCGAGATTCTTCATCCCTGGGGCATAGCCCTTTACCTGCTAATGGTTCTTCCCTGGCCCCTTGTGGTGGTCAAAGAGTACCTTAAGGCCTTTCTTTGGGACAACAACGTGAAGAGGTTCGCCAGCAACCCGGGATGGAGAAGCTCCCCATTCTACTACATCTTCAACCTGCCCTTCCAGTTCATGCCCTGGAGCCCCTTCCTGGTGCTGCTCTTCTGCGCTGCACGCAAGGTGAAGGTTGAGTTAGATGCCAAG
>CAZQJB010000167.1:0-3451 GCA_964593115.1 uncultured Aquificales bacterium | reverse complement strand
CATGAGGGCCCTGATACTGGATCTGCGCAACAATCCCGGCGGGCTTCTGAGCCAGGCAGTGGGTGTATCCGACCGTTTCCTTGGCAAGGGCAAGCTGGTGGTCTCCATCAAGGGAAGAAACGGTTCCAACGAGGTGAAGTTCATGGCCCATGCCGAGCACACCTTTCCCTTCCATCCAATGGTGGTGCTGGTGAACGCCGGAAGTGCCAGCGCCTCTGAGATCGTGGCCGGTGCCCTGCAGGACTGGCACCGTGCGGTGATCGCCGGAGAGCGCACCTTTGGAAAAGGCTCTGTGCAGACAGTTTATCCATTGAGCGACGGCTCTGCCTTGAAGCTCACCACAGCCGCCTACTACACCCCTTCTGGCAGGTCCATCCAGGAGAAGGGCATAGTTCCCGACGTGCAGATACCCTCTGATCTCACCGAGAAGGGTGAGGGCAACCGCACGGTGATCCGCGAGTCGAGCCTGAAGCACCACTTCTCCCAGGGGGTGATCACCCCCTCGAAGAAAGAGAAAGGCCAGGCCAAGAAGGTGGGCAAGGGCCAGCCTGCCACCCAGAAGATAAAGGACTACCAGCTAAAGTACGCCCTGCAGTTCCTCAAGGGTTGGCTTCTCATCAATAACCGGGAGATGTTTGGCGAGGCGAAAGCTGCCGGCAAGTAGCTCCAACAAGGGCCCCTCGAAGAAAACCCAGAAAAGGGGCCCTTCATCCTCTTCTGCCAAGAAGAGAAGGTCGCCCACAAGGTCAAGGGGCAAGGGGAGTTCCCTTGCGGTCCCCTTGCTGGTGGGTGTGGCCCTGGGGTTGTTGGTTGCCTTTCTGGTGGTGGGTGGGCTTCTGGTCCTTAAAGGGAGGCGGACGGGGTCACACGCCCCTGGGCCCTCTCGCTGGGGACCTGCCGGTTTCAAAGAGCTGCGCAGCAACGACGAGCTGGCCCGTGGTGTAGAGAGGCTGGTGACCAATGGGGTGAAGGCCTTTGCAGGCGGTGGCCTTTCAAAGGTTGACTCTGCCAGCTACCGCAGTTGTTCTCAAAGGGGGTGTTGGAGAGTGCACACCGCCACCTACCTGGTAGTTGAGGGCGGGGGTGCACCCTCGGTGCTTGCCAGGTTAGAGAAGGGTTTCTACTCGATGCAGAGACCGGCGGGCGTAGAGATGACCGTTCAGCACTTCCAATGGCTGAAGGGGAACGGCATACTGGTCTCGTTCTCTCACCGTGGCATGCTGGTTGGCCGTTACACCTTCGTGGCGGTCCCCGGTGAGGGTGTCGGCTCTGCTGTGCTTAAGTTCAAGCCCTTCGTGTCCCAAGAGGGTGAGACCCCGCTTGCCCGGGAGAATAAACCCATGGTTGCCATAGTGATAGACGACCTTGGATACACCAGGCAGGCTGCAGACCTCTTTCTCAACCTGCCTTTTCCGGTCACCGTGTCGGTGATACCCTTCACCCCCTTCGTGGGTTACACGGTTAAGGTGGCCCGGGCCAGGGGCAAAGAGGTGATGCTGCACATTCCCATGGAGTCAGGGGGGCACAGGGAGGCCATAGAGCGCATGGAGTCGCGCACCAAGGGGATGCTAAGGGTCTCCATGTCTGATGCAGAGATAAGGGCACTGGTGCGCCGTGAGATAGACGCCGTTCCAGGAGCCATAGGCGCCAACAACCACATGGGATCCAGGTTCACCCGTAACCGGCACAAGATGGGGGTGGTGTTGGGAGAGTTGAAGCGCCAAGGCCTCTTCTTTCTCGACAGCCTCACCTCATCCCGCAGTGTTGGCTACAAGACAGCCCTGACCATGGGGATTCCCGCCCTCAAGCGCGACGTGTTCCTCGACCATTCCCGCAACAAGAGGGCCATGGACCACCAGTTCAAGAGGCTTGCCGCCATTGCCCTGAAAAGGGGGTACGCAGTGGCCATAGGTCACCCCTTTCTTCCCACCTACAGGATGATAAGGGAGGGGGCTTCCAAATTGAGGGCCATGGGTATACAGATTGTGCCCATATCGAGGTTGTTGAGACGAGTTGAAGGAGCAAAGCATGGGAGAAGCGGTTTTCAAAAGGCCGGAAAGCCTTAAGGGTAAACCCTTTCACTTCTGTCCAGGGTGCCACCACGGAATAGCCCACAGGATAGTGGCCCAGGTGATTGACGAGCTTGGTATCCGCGAGGAGACCATAGGCATAGCCCCTGTTGGGTGCGCCGTCTTTCTGTACGACTATTTCAATCTTGACGTTTCAGAGTCGCCCCACGGCAGGGCCCCTGCAGTGGCCACCGGGATAAAACGCTGCATGCCCGACAAGGTGGTGTTCTGCTACCAGGGCGACGGCGAGATAACCGCCATAGGCACCGCAGAGATAGTGCATGCGGCGAACAGGGGAGAGAACTTCACGGTCATCTACATCAACAACGCCGTTTACGGGATGACAGGTGGCCAGATGGCCCCCACCACCATCGTGGGGCAGAAGGCATCAACCTGTCCCTACGGCCGTGATCCCCAGAACTCGGGGTATCCAATACGCATGTCAGAGATGCTCGCCACCTTAGAGGCCCCTGCCTACCTGGCCAGGGTGGCCCTGACCAGCCCCGCCCAGGTGAAGAAGGCGAGACAGGCGGTGAAAAAGGCCTTCCAGATGCAGTTGAACGAGATGGGATTCTCAATGGTGGAGATACTCTCGGCATGCCCCACCAACTGGCGCATGACCCCCCAGCAGGCCAACAGGTGGATAGAAGAAGAGATGATGCGTTACTTCCCCCTGGGCGTCTTCAAGGAGAGGGGATAAGAAGATGGACGGCTCTGCAGGAATAGACATCTTTGTTGCCGGCATAGGGGGGCAAGGTGCCCTGATGGTGGGCAACGTTCTGGCCACCGCCGCTGCGAACCAGGGGCTCTACACCACCTGGCTTCCCATCTACGGGGTCGAAAAGAGGGGTGGCGAGGCCACATGCACGGTTCTTCTCTCCCAGTCGCCCATCGAATCCCCCGTGGTAGGCCAGCCTTCCACCGTGGTGGTGTTGCACCCCAAGATGCTCCACTACGTGGAGAGGGTGAGACCCAAGGGCAGGCTGATACTGAACACCTCGCTGGTCTCAGAGGACGAGGTGGGCAGAGACGATCTCGAGATAATAGGGATTCCCGCCACCGAGATAGCAGGAGAGCTTGGCAGCGAGCAGGCAGCAAACGTGGTGCTTTTAGGCCTGTTGGTTCGTCTCAGCGGCATACTCTCCATCGACTCGGTGCGTGAGGTGCTCGAATCCAAGCAGAAGAACGAGAAGGCCCGAGAGATAAACAACAGGGCCCTTATGGCAGGTTACGGGTTCGTGGAATAGGGCGTTGGGCCTGCTGGTCTCGTGCATCATCCTGGGCGTGCTACAGGGGCTCACCGAGTTCCTGCCCGTTAGCAGCTCGGGGCATCTCGTCATGCTGCAGGGGCTCTTGGGATTCAAAGAGAATCCCGTTGCCTT
>CAZQJB010000166.1:0-3457 GCA_964593115.1 uncultured Aquificales bacterium | reverse complement strand
CAAGCTCATCATGCGCGAAGGCATACCCGAAACCCTGGAAGATATCGAGGGCCGAGTAGAGCTTCTCAACAGGCTGGGCGAGTTGCTGGACAGGGCTGTCGAGGCCTTTTACGTGACCACAGACATAGAGGACAGATTCGACGACGACTTTCTCGAGTGAGACAGAAGGAGCCCTCCCATGAGGATGAGCAGATACTACCTACCTACCCTTAGGGAGAAACCGTCAGAGGCAGAGATAGTGAGCCACCAGTACATGCTAAGGGCGGGCATAATGAGAAGGCTGGCGGCGGGGCTTTACAACCTTCTGCCCCTGGGCAACAGGGTGAGGCTAAAGGTAGAGGCCATAATCAGGGAAGAGATGAACCGCCAGGGCGCCCTGGAGGTGCTGATGCCCGTGGTGCAACCTGCGGAGCTGTGGCAGGAGACCGGCAGGTGGTCCCTTTTCGGCAAGGAGCTGCTTAGGTTCAAAGACAGGCACGAGCGGGAGTTCTGCCTGGGTCCCACCCACGAAGAGGTGATAACCGACCTGGTGAGAAACGAGCTACGCTCTTACAAGCAGCTTCCAGTCAATCTCTACCAGATACAGACCAAGTTCAGGGACGAGGTGCGCCCCAGGTTCGGTGTGATGAGGGCCAGGGAGTTCATCATGAAAGACGCCTACAGTTTCGACGCCTCGTGGGATAGCCTTAACGAGAGCTACCAGAAGATGTACCAGGCATACACCAACATCTTCACGAGGTGCGGCCTCACCTTCACCCCCGTGGAGGCAGACACCGGAAGCATAGGGGGAGACGTCTCTCACGAGTTCATGGTGTGGGCCGACACGGGGGAAGACTCCATGGCCATCTGCCACAACTGCCGGTACGCCGCCAACACAGAGAGGGCCGAATTCAAGGGCATACCCGTGAAGGGCAGCGACACCTCATCACCCTCCGAAGAGGTGCACACACCCAAGGTGGGAAGCATAGAAGATGTTAGCAACTTTCTGGGGGTGGAGCCCCATAGGCTCATCAAGACCCTGATATACCGGGTGGACGGCCAAAGGTACGTGGCATTCATGGTGCCGGGACACCGCGAGCTCAACGAGGTTAAGGCCATGAAGGCCTCAGGCGCCACAGAGATGGAGATGGCCTCTCCCTACGAGGTGGAGGAGATAACCGGTGCCCCCGTGGGCTTTGCCGGACCGGTAGACCTTAAAAAACCCATAAGGCTCATAGCCGACCACTCCCTGAAAGGGGCCAGGGGCATGGTGACAGGGGCGAACCGGGAAGACTACCATATTGTGAACGTGGAGGTGGGCAGAGACTTCTCACCCCACTCCTACGCAGACCTGCTGCTCGTCGAAGAGGGCGACCTATGCCCCCATTGTAGCGAGCCCCTCAGGATAGCCAGGGGGATCGAGGTGGGACACATATTCAAGCTGGGCACCAAGTACAGCAAGTCCATGAACGCCACCTTCCTGGACAAAGACGGCAACGAGCAGTTCTTCATCATGGGGTGCTACGGAATAGGGGTAACCAGGACCATAGCCGCGGCAATCGAGCAGCACCACGACGACAAGGGCATAATCTGGCCCATATCCATAGCCCCCTTCGAGGTTGCGGTGGTTCCCACCAACGTTAGAAAGGAGCCCATACGAGAGGCGAGTAGCCAGGTAGAGAAGAGACTTGAGGAGCTTGGCGTAGATGTGATACTCGATGACCGGGATGAGAGGGCCGGGGTGAAGTTCAACGACGCCGACCTCACAGGTTCCCCCATCAGGGTGACCTTCGGTGAACGGGGAATTGCCAAGAAAGAGGCAGAGGTGAAGCTGAGAAGAGAGAAGGAGCCCGTGGTTGTGAAGCTCGAAGATGTTGTACCAAAGGTGATGGAGTTAAGAGAGATCCTGTTCAAAGAGGTCTCATTGCCATGAGAAGGCTCCTTTTCGTCTGCATGGTAGCGGTGTCAGTGGCAATGGCAGGGTGCGCAACCACCTCGCAGGTAAAGGGCCCCTACCCCCAGGCATCAACCAGGGAGTACAAAGAGAGCGGCGACATTAAAGAAGAGGTGGCCCTTCTGAAAGAGCAGATGACCGACACAAGGGTGCTGCTGGACGAGCTAAGGGGCCAGATGGAGCTCATGGACAAGAGGCTGAAACGCATGGAGGACGCCGTAGCCATACTTGCCAACGAAAAGAGCTCCCCTGGGGCGGTGGCATCCATCAGGGGTAAGGCCCTTGAGGAGTCCTTGAACCCCCAGGCAGACAACCCCCGCGAGCTCTACGACAAGGCCTACAGGGAGATGGTTGCGGGGAGGTTAGAGATAGCCAAGAAGATGTTCGAGCAGTTCGTGAAAAGCTTTCCTAAGCATCCACTTGCAGACAACGCCATCTGCTGGAAGGCCTACATTCTTTACAACCAGAAACGCTACGAAGAGGCCGAGAAAGAGGCCGAAAGGCTGGTGAAGACTTATCCCGAGGGCAACAAGGTGCCCGACGCCATGTACATCATGGGAGAGGTGGAACTCAAAAGGGGCAACCTGGCAAAGGCAAAGAGGATATTCACCACCATCACCAACAAGTACACATTCACCAACGCCGCACTGAAGGCAAAGGAGAGATTAGACGAGATGGAGGACGGGGGCGAGGGATGAGAACCCTGAAGGGGTTGTTGCGAATAGACATAAGACCGCTACTCTCGATGGCGACGGTGGTGTTGTGCCTGATTGCATGGGCACAGCACCCTTCGTTTGGGCAAGACGAGGTGAGGTACGCGGTGCAAAAGGGCGAGACCTTAGAGTCCATATCAAAGCGCGAGTATGGAGACCCCTCGCTCTGGGTGCTGCTGTGGGACACCAATCAGGATATTCTCGAGGGCGTGGTCGAGAACCCCTCGCAGGAGATACCAAAGGGCACAGAGATAATCATACCAAAGCTGAAAAAGGTGTCTGAAAAACCCCAGAACAAGACCTCGCAAGAGGAACAGCCCGTAACCATAACGGAGAGAGAGGTGCACCAGCCCATCGCCTCGCCTACCCTCATACTAATGGGGGGATACATCACGCCGGTGCGAGAAGGGCCAGCCTACGGCATGGTTATGGGTGCCTCACGGAGCCACAGCATCTTCATGGGCACAGGCGAGCGGGTTCACATCAAGAGCCTTGGTCCCATGTTGAACCCCGGTGAACTCTACGTCTGCGTAAAAGACTGGGAGCCCGTTTACCACCCCATAACCGGCAGGTTCATGGGATACCTGCGAAAGGTGACCGGCATCATCAAGGTGCTCTGCTTTCAGTACCCCAACGGCGAGGCGGTTATCGTTGACGCGTCTAAAACCCCGGTTACAGCAGGAGACAGAATATTCATGCTCAAGGGAATGCCCCAGCCCATCGAGAAGCCCATTCACGCCACCATCACCAGGGAGGGCCACATTGTAGAGCTATACGACATAAACAGAAGAGAGTCAGAAAACTTCGAATA
>CAZQJB010000165.1:0-3484 GCA_964593115.1 uncultured Aquificales bacterium | reverse complement strand
TCTTGAACCCGCGCTTGGGCAGCCTGCGGTGAATGGGGGTCTGGCCACCCTCGAACCAGGGGGGCACCCCTCCCCCAGAACGGGACCTCTGGCCCTTCTGGCCCCGGCAAGAGGTCTTGCCGTGCCCCGATCCCGGGCCCCTGCCCACGCGCTTGGCCCTCTTGATGGCCCCTGGAGCGGGTTTTAAGTGGTGTAGTCTCATGATTGAAAAACCTCCTTGCTCACTCCTCTATCTCTCTCACACTGACCAGATGGGCCACCTTTCTAACCATGCCCCTGATGCAGGGGTTGTCTTCGTGTATCACCCTCTGCCTGGGCTTTCTCAACCCCAGGCACCTAAGGGTGCCTATCTGGTCTTTTCTTTTGCCCGCCAATCCTCTAACCAGCGTTATCTCTAAGCGTCCCATAGCAGAATCTCCTGAAATGTCAGAACCCCTTTAGAAAAAGAGCTCTTTCTTGGTCTTGCCCCTCATCTTGGCCACCTCGTCCACGCTTCTCAGCATCTCGAAGCCCTTGAAGGTTGCCTTTATCAGGTTGGTGGGGTTGTGAGAGTTGAGGGACTTGGTGAGTATATCGCTTATCCCGGCAAGCTCCATCACCGCCCTGACGCTGCTGCCCGCAATAACCCCTGTGCCAGGGGCAGCGGGTTTCAGCACTATGGTGCTCGAACAGAAACGGCTTTGAACCATGTGGGGAATGGTGCCCCTTTCGGTTATGGGCACCCTTATGAGCCTCTTCTTGGCCTTCTCTATTCCCTTCCGTATGGCATCGGGCACCTCCCTTGCCTTGCCTATGCCGTATCCCACCACGCCGTTCTTGTCACCCACCACCACCAGCGCCGTGAACTTGAAGTTTTTGCCGCCCTTCACCACCTTGGCGACCCTGTTTATGAAGACAACCCTGTCCTCCAATTCCATGCTGCTGTCAGGCTTGACTCTCTCTATCACAAGGCAACCTCCCTACTAAAATTCCAGCCCGGCTTCACGGGCGCCCTCTGCCAGTGCCTTGACCCTGCCGTGGTAGATGTAACCGCCCCGGTCAAACACCACCTTGGTGATGCCCTTGGCCTTGGCCTTCTCGGCCACCAGCCTTCCAACCTCCCTGGCGCCCTCTATGTTGCTTCCCCGCTTACCCGCGGGAAAATCCTTGTCGATGCTCGATGCCGACACCAGGGTCTTTCCAACGGTATCGTCAACCACCTGGGCATAGATGTGGCAGAGGCTTCTGAACACCACCAGCCGGGGGCGCTCAGTGGTTCCTCTCACCTTCTTTCTAACTCGCCTATGCCGCCTTATTCTCGCATCACGGGGTTTAAGCCTTGCCATTCTCAGTCTCCTCTTACCCGGGCCTATTTACCGGCCTTGCCGGCCTTGCGGCGCACGTACTCGTTCTCGTACCTTACACCCTTGCCCTTGTAGGGCTCGGGGGGCCTGAAGGCCCTTATCTCAGCCGCAACCTGGCCCACCTTCTCCTTGTCTATGCCCGAGACCACGACCCTGGTGGGAACGGGGGTGGTGATTGTTATGCCCTCGGGTATGGGATAGACCACCTCGTGGGAGAACCCCAACCTCAGCTCAAGGTTCTTGCCCTTCACGTCCCCCCTGTAACCCACGCCCACCATGTCGAGCACCTTCTCGAATCCCTGGGTAACACCGGTCACCATGTTGGCCAACAGGGTTCGCGAGAGGCCGTGTAGTGACCTGTCAACCTTGGTGGTTCCCCTGGGCTTCACGGTTATCACGTCTCCATCCCTCTCTATTATGATCCTCTCTGAGAAGGTGCGCTCTAACTCGCCCTTGGGCCCTTTCACCTTTACGTGGTTTCCGTCTATGGTGACCTCTACCCCAGAGGGCACAGTTATAGGCATGCGTCCAACCTTAGACATGGCTATCCCCTCTCATCACCAGATCTCGCATAGTATCTCTCCACCTATGCCCAGGCGGCGACACTCCCTGTCGCTCTTTATACCCTGCGAGGTGGAGATGACAGCCATTCCCAAGCCGTCCATCACCCGTGGCATCTCTTTGGACTTCACGTAGAGGTGCCTTCCGGGTTTGCTCACGCGTCGAAGTCCCCTTATCACGCTCTCGCCCTCGCAGTAGCGCAGCGAGACGATTATTACGTCCTGGGGCGAGCGTTTCTCTACCCTGAAGTCGTCTATGAAACCCTCGTCCTTCAAGAGCTCGGCCAGGGCCACCTTCAGCTTGGAGGAGGGTATCACCACCTTCTTCTTTCTCACCATCAAGGCGTTGCGAATACGGGTTAGCATGTCTCCAATGGGATCGTTAACCATCATTGGGCCACCTCACCAGCTCGCCTTTCTAACCCCAGGGATCTTGCCCTGCAAGGCCAGCGTTCTAAAGCAGATACGGCACATGTCGAAACGCCTCAGGTAGGCCCTTGCCCTTCCACAGATGGGACACCTGTTCCTGCGGCGAACCTTGAACTTAGGCTCTTTCTTCATTCTCTCCATCTGGCCTTTTCTAGCCATTGCTCTCTACCCTCCTCCGCCTGAAGGGCATCCCCATCTTCTCGAGCAAGACCTTTGCCTCTTCGTCGGTCTTGGCAGTGGTAACGATAGAGACGGAGAGACCCCTCACCTTCTCAACCTTGTCGTAGTCGATCTCGTGAAAGATGATCTGCTCTTTGAGCCCCAGGGTGTAGTTGCCCCTTCCATCGAAGGAGTTGTCGCTAACCCCCTGGAAGTCCCTGACGCGGGGCAGGGCTATGCTGAAGAGCCTGTCAAGGAACTCGTACATCTTCTCGCCCCGCAGGGTCACCGCCACGCCTATGGGCATGCCCTTTCTAACCTTGAACGAGGCTATCGAGCGTTTGGCCCTGCGCACGTAAGGACGCTGGCCGGATATAAGGGTCAGCTCTTCCATGGCAGTCTCGATCACCTTGGGGTTCTGCACCGCCTCACCCAGGCCTATGTTCAACACCACCTTGGTCACCTTGGGGACCTGCATCACATTGCCGTAGTTGAAGGCCTTCATGAGCTCGGGCTTAACCTCTTTCTGGTATTTCTCTCTCAGACGTGATGCCATAACCTCTTCTACTCCTCGTCTCTCGTCACTCTATGATCTCGCCGCACCGTTTGCAGAGCCGCCTTTTCGTGCCGTCGTCCAGCACCGAGAATCCCACCCTGGTGGGATCCCCGCACTTGGGACATACTAGCATTACGTTCGAGATGTGAATGGGCGCCTCTTTCTCAACTATGCCTCCCTGGTGTGCCTGGGAGGGCCGGGTGTGGCGTTTCACCACGTTCACCTTCTCTACCAGCACCCTGGACTTGGAGGGAAAGACCCTTAACACCTTTCCCTTTCTTCCCTTGTCCTTGCCAGCTATCACCAGAACCGTGTCTTCTCTCTTTATCTTGGCCATGCCGCCACCTCACAGAACCTCGGGGGCCAAGGATATTATGCGCATGAACCCCTTTCGGCGAAGCTCTCTTGCCACGGGACCGAAGATACGGGTTCCCATG
>CAZQJB010000164.1:0-3496 GCA_964593115.1 uncultured Aquificales bacterium | reverse complement strand
GAACCAACAGCAAAGAGGGCATGGAGATTCTAAATAGCTCTGGTCTCTCTTTCATCACCGCCGTGGGCATGGCCGATGCAGCCGAGAAGGTGGCGAAGGCCGCCGGTGTTGCTTAAAGGTATCAGGTCGGAGGAAGAAGGATGAGCATACTGATCAACAAGGATACGAGGGTAGTGGTTCAGGGAATCACCGGCAAGGAGGGGACCTTCCACTCCCAGCAGTGCCTGGAGTACGGCACCAACATTGTGGCAGGTGTCACCCCTGGTAAGGGTGGACAGAAGTGGGAGGGCAAGGTGCCCATCTACAACACTGTGGCAGAGGCGGTAGAGAAGGAAGGCGCCAATGCCGCCCTGATCTTCGTGCCACCTCCATTCTGTGCCGATGCAATCATGGAGGCCGCTGATGCAGGGGTGGACGTGATTGTCACCATCACAGAGGGTATTCCCACCATGGACATGCTCAGGGCCAAGAGGTTCATCGACGAGAGAAACGTTCGCATGGTGGGCCCAAACTGCCCAGGTGTGATCACCCCAGGAGAGTGCAAGATGGGTATCATGCCCGGTTACATCTTCAGCAAGGGCCCCGTGGGACTCCTCTCACGCTCGGGAACCCTCACCTACGAGGCCGTGTGGCAGCTCACCGAGCGTGGCATAGGCCAGAGCACCTGCTTCGGCATCGGGGGGGATCCCATAATCGGCTCCACCTTTGTTGACCTGCTGGCCCTTTACAAAGACGATCCAGAGACCGAGGCCATAGTGCTCATCGGAGAGATCGGTGGCTCTGCAGAGGAAGAGGCCGCTGCCTACATCAAAGAGAACATGCCAAACACCCCTGTGGTGGCCTTCATTGCCGGGCGCACCGCACCTCCAGGGCGCAGGATGGGCCACGCCGGTGCCATAATCGCGGGAGGAAAGGGAACCGCAGCGGAGAAGGTGGCTGCCCTGAAGGCTGCCGGCGTCCACGTTGTGGACAGCCCTGCCGATATCGGTGCCACCATGGCCAAGGTACTTGGCAAATAACCCAGGAGGCCCAATCATGGCTAAGAAAAAGTTCAGAGGTCTGGTTTTCATCAAGCCCGAGCGGTGCAAGGGATGCGAGTACTGCGTGGAGTTTTGCCCCACAGGGGCCATCACCATGTCCACCAAGTTCAACTCCAAGGGGTACCACTATCCGGAGTTCTCGGCTCCCGACAAGTGCACGGGTTGTGGGCTCTGCGGAATGTACTGCCCTGACTTCGCCATCTTCGGGATGCGCGAGGCAGTGGAGGAGGGATAGAGATGGCTGAGATAAAGTACACAACGGCTGACCCCAAGGGAGTTCTTACCGGGGTTCACTACATGGATGGCAACCACGCTGCCTGCGAGGGGGCACTTGCCGCAGGGTGCCGCTTTGCCGCAGGGTATCCGATCACGCCATCCACAGAGGTGGTGGAGCGCTTCGCAGCAAGGATCCCCACCGTGGGGGGCGTGTTTATCCAGATGGAGGACGAGATCGCCTCTTCCATCTGCCTTCAGGGAGGGGCCTGGGCAGGACTTAAGGCCATGACGGTCACCTCGGGTCCGGGACTCTCCCTGATGATGGAGCACATAAGTCTGGCTGCCTGTCTCGAAACCCCCTGTGTCTTCGTGGATGTCCAGCGTGGCGGTCCCTCCACGGGGCTTCCAACACTTCCCGGACAGGCTGACATGCAGCAGGTGCGCTGGGGTGCCCATGGTGACTACGAGGTTATCGCAATAGACACCAGCACCGTGCAGGAGTGCTTCGATTTCATCATCGACGCCTTCAACCTGGCGGAGATGTTCAGGGTGCCCGTCTTCTTCATGATGGACGAGTGCGTGGGCCACATGTCAGAGAAGCTGGTGATTCCCGAGGCCGACAAGATCAAGGTGGTAGAGCGCCGCTTCACCACCAAGCCTCCCGAGGAGTACCTTCCCTACAAGCCCGACGAGGACCTTGTGCCCGAGTTCCCCTACGTGGGTAAAGGTTACAAGTTCCACGTTACAGGTCTAACCCACGACGAGAGGGGTTATCCCGTAATCAACGCCCAGGCTCAGCACGAGATGTGCTGGAGGCTTGTGAATAAGATCAAGAAGAACGCCCCTAAGATCTGGAAGTACGAAGAAGACCAGGTTGATGGTGCAGACGTAGTGGTCCTCTCCTACGGTATATCGGCCCGTGTCTCCATCAAGGCCATCGAGATGGCCAGGGAGAAGGGGGTTAAGGTGGGCCTGATCAGGCTGATCACCGTCTGGCCCTTCCCCACCCCCAGGGTGAAGGAGATAGCGGCACAGGCAAAGGCCATAGTGGTGCCCGAGCTCAACATCAGGGGCCAGGTGGCAAGAGAGGTTGAGCGTGTTGTGGAGGGAACCACCAATGTGGTCCGTGTGCCCCATGCCGGTGGTACGGTGCACGATCCAGAGGTGATCTTAGAGGCTATTATGGAGGCAGCGAAATGAGCGCTGATGCAAAGTACGAGAATCCAGTAGAGGAGTTCCTGAGAACAGACAGGCTCCCCCACGTGTGGTGCACCGGTTGCGGAATCGGCACCACGGTGAACTGCTTTGCCAGGGCGGTTAAGGACTGCGGTATTCCCCTGAACGAGATAGCCGTAGTTTCGGGAATCGGTTGCACCGGCCGCGTGGCAGGTTACCTGAAGCTCGACTCGGTTCACACCACACACGGCAGGGCAATCGCCTTTGCCACAGGATTTAAGCTGGCCAAGCCAGACATGCACGTGGTGGTATATTCCGGAGACGGGGATCTCAGTGGAATCGGTGGCAACCACCTGATACACGCCGCACGCCGCAACATCGACATCACCGTTATCCTGGTGAACAACCTAACCTACGCCATGACGGGAGGCCAGGTGACCCCCACGGCCCCCCACGAGAGTATCGCCACCACCACCCCCTACGGGGTCTTCGAGGACAACTTCAACCTGCCATACCTGGTGGCCGCTTGCGGCGCCAGCTACGTGGCCCGGTGGACCGCCTACCACGTGGTCCAGCTGAAGAAGGCTATGGTCGAAGCATTGAACAAGAAGGGCTTCTCCTTCATCGAGATCCTGGCACCATGCCCCACCATCTACCTGAGGAGGAACAAGTTAGGTGCGGCCACTGACGAGCTCAAGTTCTACAAGGAGCACTGCGTTGTCCAGAACGGGGCTGACCCCAAGGATGTGGGCATAGATGTGCTTCGTCCCGAGAAGATAATCATCGGCAAGTTCGTTGACATCGACAAGCCTGACTACACAACGGCAATGAACGAGCACCTCTCCAAGAAGCTTGGAGACAGGTACGTGCCATGGGGGGTGTGAGATGGGTAGAATAGAGGTTCGACTTGGAGGATTCGGCGGGCAGGGAGTGATCCTGCAGGGTCTGGTTATCGGCAGGGCCTATGCAATTTACGAGGGCAAGGCGGCCACCATGACCCAGAGCTTCGGTCCAGAGGCCCGTGGCGGTGCATGTAGCTCCCAGGTGGTGTTGGAAGACGAAAA
>CAZQJB010000163.1:0-3511 GCA_964593115.1 uncultured Aquificales bacterium | reverse complement strand
AGGCTCTCCCTGTTCCTCTTTCTTGCCTTTGCCCTTGCCTTCGCCATCAAGGTGCCCATGTTCCCCTTCCACACCTGGTTGCCCGATGCCCACGTTGAGGCCCCCACGGCTGGTTCCGTTATCCTTGCCGGTGTCCTGCTGAAGATGGGGACCTACGGTTTCGTGAGATTCTGCATGCCCTTCTTTCCCTACGCGGTTAGCAAGTTCGCCCCTATCTTCCTCTCTCTGTCGGTGATCGGAATCATCTACGGGGCCCTTGTGGCCATGGTGCAAGACGACATCAAGAAGTTAGTGGCCTACTCGTCGGTGAGTCACCTTGGAACATGTATGTTGGGGATATTTGCCCTTAACAGCGTAAGCGTGGCCGGGGGGATGATGCAGATGATAAACCACGGGCTCTCCACCGGCGCCCTATTCCTCTTGGTGGGAATGATATACGACAGAAGGCACACCAGGTTGATCAAAGAGTACGGTGGCATTGCCAAGGTGATGCCCATCTATGCCACATTCTTCATGATCGCCACCTTCTCCTCCATCGGGCTTCCGGGGCTGAACGGGTTCATCGGAGAGTTTCTGGCCCTGCTGGGTGCCTTCCAGACCTACCCGGTCTTCGCCATACTGGGGGCCTCTGCCACGGTGCTCTCTGCATGCTACATGCTGTGGCTCTACAAAAGGGTCTTCTTCCACGAGGTTACTGTGTCGGCCAACAACAAGCTCAAGGACCTGAACCTGCGAGAGATCGCCATCATGGTGATGATCGTGGTGCCCATGTTCTGGATCGGCCTTTATCCAAAGCCCCTGCTCTCCAAGATGGAGCCATCCATCAACCTCTTCATTGCCCAGACTCGAACGGCCAAGGTGAGCAAGGTGGCCCACCAGAGGGCCATTCCAGATCGCCTGCAGCTTGCCCTGAAGGCCGGTGAGATATCCAGGAAAGGGGAGATGTAACGATGATGAGCATGTCAGATATCGCCATTCAGCCCATTCTGCCTCTTGTGGCCGTGGTTCTCACCGCCATCGTGGTGCTGCTGGTGGGTGCCTTCGGTGAACCCGAGCAGGAGAGCCACTACGGTTACATCGGCATAGCCGGCCTTGCCCTTGCCGGGTACTTCAACCTGAAGCTGTGGGGCCATCCTGCCTTCACGGGGTACGGTGGAATGCTGCTGGTGGACAGGCTTGCGGTGTTTGCCACCATGATCCTGCTCTTTGCCGCGGCGGTCACTTTTCTCTCGTCCCCGGGCTACCTGTCGCTGGAGAGGCGCAACACCGGTGAGTATTACGGGCTCGTCCTCTTCTCAGTGGCAGGCATGATCTGCATGGTCTCCACCAATCACCTGGTGCTCTTCTTCCTGGGGCTCGAGATCCTCTCAATCTCCCTCTACGCCCTGTCCGGATTCGTGAGAAACAGGCCGGTGTGCAACGAGGCCGCCTTGAAGTACCTGTTCTTGGGCGCCTTTGCCACGGGCTTCTTGCTTCTGGGCATGGCCCTGCTTTACGCCCAGACCTCTACCCTCTCGCTATCGGGACTGGTTGCCTACCTCAAGGGTGCCAAAGAGCCCGGCGTGCTCTTTGTGGTGGGGGTGCTCTTGCTATTCGTTGGCTTCTTCTTCAAGATCTCGGCGGTTCCCTTCCACTTCTGGGCCCCTGACGTTTACGGGGGGGCACCTGCCCCTGTAACCGGTTTCATGGCAACAGCCGCCAAGGCTGCAGCCTTCGTGATCATCTTGAGGGTATGTATGCTAACGGTATTCCCCTTGAAGTCACTGTGGGTGCCCATAGTCTCGATACTGGCGGTTCTCTCGATGGTGGTTGGTAACTTCACTGCCCTGAGGCAGGAGAACATCAAGAGGATGTTGGCATACTCCTCCATAGCACACGCCGGCTACGTGCTGGTGGGGGTGGCCGCTGCCACCAGGCAGGGCGCATCGGCGGTGCTCTTCTACATGGCAGCCTACACGGTGATGAACGTGGGGGCATTCACCGTTGTGGCCATGCTGGGCAGAAAGGGCGAGTCGTTCGTGAACATCGGCGACTACGCAGGTCTCTCTGCAAAAAGGCCCCTTCTTGCCGCAGCCATGGCCATCTTCATGTTCTCCCTTGCCGGGGTTCCTGGCACGGCGGGGTTCATGGGCAAGTTTTACGTCTTTGCCGCCGGACTCAAGGCAGGCCAGGTGCCGCTGGTGATCATTGCCCTGCTCAACAGCGCCGTGGCCGCCTACTACTACCTCAGGGTGGTGGTGGTGATGTACACCAAGGAGCCGGTGGAGGAGTTCGACAAGGTCACCCTCTCTCCGGGAATGGTCGCCGCCGTTGCAGTGACGGTGGTGGCGGTGTTCCAGCTTGGGATACTACCCCACGCGGTGATGACAAGCTCTATGCTCTCGGTGCTGCCCTGGGGAATACCCTGAGCAGCTTGAAACCAGCCTGCAAAAAGGGGAGGAGAGCGTCCTCCCCTTTTCACTTCTCTGGGTAGATGGTGAAGGGAATTGGGCAGTAGGCATAAGACGGCCGCTTCAACAGCCTCTTGAGTCTGCTTGCAGCCATGGCCCTTCGTATCTCTGGGATGGCCCTTCTTGCAGCCTCTCTTCCCTCTGCGATTATCTCTTCGGCCTTCTCGAATCCCGCCCATGAGTAGTGCCCAACCCTTGGAGAGATAACCACGTCGCACTCCCTCAGCCTCGACACCCCCAGGTGATACCTGGTTATCTCGTCGGCCCTCGAGAGTATGTCTATGGAGCTGTCCCAGCTCCCCATCTCCCCCAGGTCGCTTCCAACCCACACGCCGATAACCAGCCCAGCTCCCAGCTCTCTTGCCGCCGATGCAGGGACCAGGTCGAGCCACCCGCCGTCCACAAGCTCGTAGTCCCCTATCTGAACAGGGGGGACTATCCCTGGCAGGGCACAGCTTGCGGCCACCGCCCTGCGCAGCGGCCCTCCCTTAAATACGACCTCTGTGCCGCTCTTCAGGTCCACGGCAGTGGCGGCAAAGGGGCTCTTCATGGACTCTATGGGTATATCTGGCATAAGGGTCTCCATTATCCGCCAGAAGGTTTGCTCTCTGATCATGGAGCGCTGGTTTGCAGCCAGGGTGTAATAGACCTTTTTAGAGATGTACCTTGCCAGGTGAAAGAAAAACCCGTGCTCTTCACCGTCCTCCACGGCAAGAAAGTCCAGGTGGGCCTTTTTGAACAGATCACTCTCAAGAAACTCCAGTATCTCTGTCTCTAATGCCTTGGAGTCAGAGAGAAGGGCATACTTAGAGCCCAGTATGGCCCCCATGCTCGTGCCTGCTACGGCATCAACGGGGATACCCTCCTCTTCGAGAACGCTAAGCACCCCGATGTGAGCAAGCCCCCTGGCTGCTCCTCCCCCCAGCGCCAGTCCTAACCTCGGTTTAGCCAATCTCTAATCTCCCTCTCATCAAATGTTTCCCTACCTAAGGATTCCTCTGCTGTAAAGCTCAGCGACCATCCTTGACCATGCATCCTGTCCGTGAAACCTTGAGAGGTAT
>CAZQJB010000162.1:0-3523 GCA_964593115.1 uncultured Aquificales bacterium | reverse complement strand
TCCTTCTGCCCTCCTGCCACTCTTCTACCACCAATACCCCTATCTGGCAACGGCATACAAGTTGCCACACGAGGCTCAAGGGGGGTAATAGGGTGCACCATGAGAGAGGCCGTTCACGGTGGGGGCGTTAAGGCAGTAGCCCAGAGAATAGGGGTGCCACCAGAGGAGATACTGGACTTTAGCAGCAACCTGAACCCCCTTGGGCCGCCCCCTAAGGTGTTGCGACTTCTTGAGGACGCCCTGGCATGGAAGAGGGAGGCCATATTCCATCCCCCCGAGTACCCTTTCAGGCTGCACGAGGCCGTCTCTGAGAGCTGGGGGGTGAGCGAAGAGTCCCTTGTGGTGGTTCCCGGCAGCGTTCACGCCATCTACCTGCTGTTTCACCTGCTAAGGCCAACCCACACCGTGCTTCACCTGCCCACCTTCACCGACTACACACTGGCGGCCCAGGGGGCAGGTTCAAGACTTGTCACCCACAGGACCGAGGCGGAACGGGGATTTCGCCTCTGCCTCGGTGAATACTCTTGGCGTATCGAGCCTGGAATCCAGGTGGCGGTGCTGTGTAACCCAAACAACCCTACAGGCTATCTCATGCCCTTGGAGGAGGTGGATGCCCTGGGACGGTGGTGCGACCGAGAGGGTTGCTACCTGCTGATTGACGAGGCATTCATCGAGTTCACCTCTCAGGAGAGCGCCGTCTCCCTTGTGAAAGAGCACTCCCACCTCGTGGTGCTAAGGTCATTCACAAAGGCCTACGCCATACCGGGGATCAGGGTGGGCGTGGTGGTGGGCCCCACGAAGCTGGTGAAGATGCTGCGCAGGGCAACTCCTCCCTGGAGCGTAGGAGACCTGGCCCAGGAGGCTTGCATCACCGCCCTGAATTGCCATGGGTATCTGGCCGAGGCACGCTCCCTTGTAAAGAAAGAGCGGGAGGCACTGAGAAACAGGCTGCAGCAGCTAAGGTTCAAGGTTGCCCCATCGTGGGCCAACTACCTGCTATGCGGTCTGCCGCCGGGCACAACCGGCAAAGAGCTGCAGAGGCAACTGCTACAAAGGCGCATACTGCTAAGGCGCTGCCACAACATACCGGGTCTCGACGACATGTACGTGCGGGTATCGGTGAAGCTCTCACGCCAGAACCAGCTATTGCTCCAAGCCCTTGAAGAGGCGCTCCACCAAGTTGCTAACTAACGCCGTAGCACACAGTGGCTGGTAGAGGGTTCTGTTTATCCCTGCCTTTCCAGGTGGTAGAGAAGAATCCATGAAAAACGAGGTGAAGGTTCTCTACATCCAGGGGGTGACTCGCTACGGGGGCGCACTGGAGAGTCTCTACCAGTTAGTGAGCCACCCGGCTCTCTTCCCCTTCTCTCCCCTGGTGGTAACCTCTGGGGAGGGGCTGCTCACGGCAAAACTGGAGGCGGCGGGGATCAGGCACGCCGTGGTCCCCAGCATGGGCATGTGGAGGAAGGCCAAGAACTGGGTTAAGCTGCCAATCACCCTGCAGGCCCTGAAGGGGTTGGCCAAGAGAGAGGACGTGGGGCTGGTTCACTGCAACACCCTGTGGGATGCCCCCTACGGAATCCACCTGGGCAAGAGACTGAAGGTGCCCGTGGTGGTGCACCTGAGAAACACCTTCACCCCCGACAAGATACCAAAGTACAACCTTCAGCGGGCAGACATGGTGATCACCGTCTCCAGGGCGGTGGCCGAACCCTTGGCAGGCTTGACCCACCCCCCTCACCAGGTGATCTACAACGGGGTTGACCTTGGCATCTTCGACCCCTCAACGGTTGACCCCAAAGAAGTGAGACGCGAATTGGGAATCGAGCCAGGGATCCCTGTGCTTTTAGTGGTGGGAAGGGTGGACACCACAAAGGGCCAGGACGTGGCAATAAACGCCCTTTCCCTTTTCAGCTCCAACAACATGCCCTACCTTCTCATTGCAGGAGAGGCATCGGCCCACGAGCACCGCTGGCCCGGGGTGCTCAGGGGGTTGGCGGAAGAGCTCGGGGTCTCCCACAGGGTGAGATTCTTGGGTAACAGGCAGGATATTCCCATGCTCATGGGCGCATCTGACGTGGTGCTGGTACCCTCCCTGGAGTCGGCAAGGGAGGGCTTCGGCAGGGTTGCCATGGAGGCCATGGCCATGGAAAGGCCGGTGGTGGCCAGCAACACAGGCGGCCTGAGGGAGGTGGTGAACGAAGAGTGCGGGATTCTCGTGCCCCCTGGGGACGCCGAGGCCCTGGCCAGGGCAGTGAGAAGGCTTGTGGAGCATCCAGAGGAGGGGCGGCGGCTCGGGGAGAACGGACGGCTACGGGCGAAAGAGCTATTTGACCTCGAGATCACAGTGAACCAGGTCAAGGGGGTTTACCAAAAGCTCCTGAAAGAGCGGGGTGAAGAAGGATGAGCGCTTCAGGGTGGAGAATACTTCACCTGGTGGCCATCAGGGGCAAGGGCGGCACAGGAGCAAGCACCGCGAGCCTGATAGAGGGTCTGGCAAAGAGGGGGCACCGGGTCTGGGTTGGGTGTTTTGAGAGAAGCGCCATCTACAAGAGGCTGCGTGATCATCCAAGGGTGAAGGTGGCCACGGGCATCTACATGTCTCCCCTGAACAGGTTACCACGCCTGGCCAAGGACCTGCTGAAACTGGCGCGGTTGGTTAGAAACGAAAGGGTTCAACTGGTTCACACCCACTCCTCCCCCGACACCTGGCTTGGTTTCTTTCTCTCCTTTCTCTTTCCACAAATCCCCCTGATCCGTGGGCGCCACGTACCGGTGCCCCTGTCGGCAAATCCCTTCAACGGCCTGGTACACCACCGCTCCCGGGCCGTGGTGGCGGTCTCACACGCTGTCAAAGAGGCGTACCTCTCAGGCAAGTGCTGGAGGGATAAGGTTAGGGTGATCGCCGACGGGGTTGACACGGCCAGGTTCTCACCTGCCTGCAATGGCCAAGGGTTCAGAAAGGAGACAGGCACAGAAGAGGGCCTGCTCGTGGTGAACATATCCCGCTACGCCCCTGTGAAGGGGTTGCCCGTCTTTCTCGAGGGCATCGCCCCCCTGTTGAAGAGACACGCCAACGCAAGGGCCGTGGTGGTGGGCAGAAAGAGAGAGCAGTTGCTCCCACAGCTCGAGGCCCATGCCCGGGTGTTGGGAATAGAGAAGAGGGTGCTCTTCATGGAGTACAGAGACGACACCCCCCAGATACTCTCTGCTGCAGACGTGGTGGTGCTCACCTCGCTATCCTCAGAGGGTTCAAGCAGGGTCTCCATGGAGGCCCATGCCTCTGGAAGGCCCATGGTTGGCACCAAGGTGGGGGCAATAAGTGAGGTGGTGGACCACCTGCACACGGGGTTGGTGGTACCACCCTACCATCCCCCTGCCCTGGCCTCGGCCCTTGCGCCCATCCTGTCCAACATGCGGCTTGCCAGGTGCCTGGGTGTCCGGGCGAGAAGGAGGGCCCTGGTCTTCATGGAGAGGGAGAAGGGCGTAGACACGGAGTTCCCGCCCACATACATGCTCATAC
>CAZQJB010000161.1:0-3537 GCA_964593115.1 uncultured Aquificales bacterium | reverse complement strand
GAACTCCTGTGCCGTCGCCGTAAGAACGTCCCAGTCCTTGCGAGAGAGGCGCTTCTCTCCCTCGAGCTTGAACCCTCGAATCACGCCCCCGGAGGAGACAACCTCTTTGAACACCTGGAACTCTGAATCCCCGAAGTTGTCGGTGACATCCTGGATCAGCATTCCGAACCTGGTGTCGGGCCTGTCCACACCGTACCTGAGCATGGCATCCTGGTAAGACATAACGGGAAAGGGATTGGGCAGCTCCACCCCCACAACACCGAAGGCCGTTCTCACTATGCCCTCGGTTACGGACATCACGTCCTCCCGCTCCACAAAGGCCATCTCTAAATCGACCTGGGTGAACTCGGGCTGCCTGTCGGCACGCAGGTCCTCGTCCCTGAAACAGCGCACTATCTGGTAGTACCTGTCGTAACCTGCGATCATGAATATCTGCTTGAAGAGCTGCGGAGACTGCGGAAGGGCATAGAAACTGCCGGGGTTCACCCTGCTGGGCACCAGGTAGTCCCTTGCACCCTCTGGGGTGCTCTTGGTGAGCATTGGGGTCTCTATCTCCAGGAAACCCTCGCCGTTCAAATACTCCCTGATGGCCTGGGCCACCCTGTGGCGCAGTATCAGTTTCTCTTGCATGGCGGGGCGGCGAAGGTCCAGGTAACGATAGGTTAGTCTTACGTTCTCGCTTATCTCCTCCTCGTCCATCTTGAAGGGGGGCACCTTGGATGTGTTCAGAACCTTCAACCTGTGAACCTCCAGCTCCACCTGCCCGGTCTTGAGGTTGGGATTCTCGGTACCCTCGGGACGCCTGCGAACCCTGCCCTCCACCTCGATCACGTACTCCGGGCGCAGCTTTCCTGCCTGGCTGTGAATCTCCTTGGAGACCTCGGGGCTGAAGACCACCTGAACCAGTCCCGCCCTGTCCCTCAGGTCCACGAAGATAACCCCCCCGTGGTCACGCCAGCGATGCACCCAGCCCTGCAGGGTTATGGTCTTTCCAATATGCTCAACGGTAACATCTCCGCAGTAGCAGCTTCTCTTCAACTCTATCCCTCCTCGACAATGATTGAACAGACTCCCGCACCCCCGTCCCAGGGCACCTCTCTCTGCTCTTTGGTCTCCATGTTTCTCAACAGAACCACTCCCTTTTCGAGCTCGTTCTCTCCCAGCATGGCCACCCACCGGCAACCTATTCTGTTGGCCTTTCTCAGGTTTGCCTTAAGACTCCTCTTCTTGTGGGCAATCTCTACGTTCACTCCCCTCTCTCTCAGGTACATTGCCAGGGTGAACCCCACCTTGCGCACCTCTCCATCGTCTAACGGGGCAACGAAGAGAAGTGGAGGCTCTACATCGAAGCCCCTCTCTTCTCCCTGCTGCAAAAGAAGAACAAGCCTCTCTATGCCCACCGCAAAACCTATGCCCGGTATATCTTTGTTGCCTATCTCCTTCAGGAGGCTGTCGTACCTCCCCCCTGCCGCCACGGCGTTCTGGGCCCCGAGCTTAGTGGTGGTAAGCTCGAACACCGTGCGGGTGTAGTAGTCTAACCCCCTGACAAGAAGGGGGTTAATAACAAAGGACACCCCCGACACCTCCAGCAGGCCCAGCAGGGCATCCTGGTACTCCCTGCACTGGTGACAGAGGGAGTCCTGTATGGACGGGGCATGGGCAACAACGGCCTTGCATCCCGCCTTCTTGCAGTCCAACACCCTCAAGGGGTTGGTGTTCATGCGCCTTTGGCAGTCGGTACAAAGTTCAGAGGCCGCATCCCTCAAGAACCCAACAAGGGCCTCTCTGAAAGAGGGTCTGCACTCTTGGCAGCCAAGGCTGTTCAACTCCAGGGAGACCATGGGATCTATACCCATCTCCCCTGCGAAGTGGTGAAGCATAACCAGCACCTCTGCATCGAGGCTGGGAGAGGAGACCCCGAAGGCCTCCACGTCGAGCTGGTGGAACTGCCGCAGCCGACCTGCCTGTGGCCTTTCACGCCTGAACATGGGGCCAAAGGTGAAGAGCTTGCCAGTGGGATGGTTCAGGTCCATGGCGTGCTCCAGATAGGCCCTGGCCATTGACGCCGTACCCTCCGGTCTCAAAGAGAGGGAATCACCTCCCTTGTCAGTAAAGGTGTACATCTCTTTCTCGACTATGTCAGAGGCATCACCCAGGCTTCTCACAAAAAGCTCGGTGTGCTCCACTATGGGCAGCCTTATCTCCTGGTAGCCGTAACGGGAGAAGATGGTGCGGGCCCTCTCTTCGCAGAACCTCCAAAGGGGCACCTCTGGGGGAAGCACATCCTTAAATCCCTTAACCGCTGTGATCATCACGTTTCCTTTCTGCCTGCAAAAGAAGAGTTGTACCCAGTGGCCGCCCTTCACGGCCAGAAACGTGAAGCCCTACTACGCCCCGGCACATCTACTGTCAACAGAATAGAGGGGTCCTTGTGACTCTTTTCACAGCTTGATGCCGTACTCGTGCCACCTCTTCTCCACCAGCTCTTTCACCTCGTTGTCCATCTCGATGTCGGGAGGCCAGGGTCGCTCAAAGCCCTCCTCTTTCCACTTCTTGGTGGCATCTATTCCCATCTTGCCCCCGTAGCCGGTGACGGGAGAGGCATGGTTCAGTATGTCAACGGGGCCTTCGCAGATCACCACGTCGCGCTTGGGGTCCACGTTGTTACCCCACCTCCAGACCACCTCTGACCAGTCATGAACGTTCACCCAAGAATCCACCACTACTATCATCTTTGTGAACATCATCTGTCCCAACCCCCACAGCGCATGAATGATCTTTTTCGCATGGCCGGGGTACTGCTTGTCTATGGAGACTATGGCCAGGTTGTGGAACACCCCCTCCACCGGCAGGTTCATGTCAACCACCTCTGGAAGCTGCTTGCGCAGCAGCGGCAGAAATATGCGCTCGGTGGCCTTGCCGATGAAGCAGTCCTCCATTGGTGGACGGCCCACTATGGTTGAGGGGTAGATGGGCTTTTTGCGCATGGTGATGCAGTTCACGTGAAAGACCGGGTAAAGGTCCTCCATGGAGTAGTAGCCAGTGTGGTCACCAAAGGGACCCTCTACCCTCATCTCTGAGGGATCCACCACCCCTTCCAGCACGATCTCGGCATTTGCAGGCACCTCAAGGGGAACGGTCTTGCACTGGACCAGCTCTACCGGTGCCCTTCTCAAGAAACCTGCAAATATCATCTCGTCTATGTCAGGGGGTAAGGGTGCGGTGGCGGAGTAGATGACTGCCGGATCGCATCCTAATGCAACCGCCACGGGCAGGGGCTCTCCCCTCCTCTTGGCCTTCAAGAAGTGGCGGGCGCCGTCCTTGTGGGCGTGCCAGTGCATGCCGGTGGTATTCTCGTCGTAAAGGTGCATGCGGTACATTCCACAGTTTCTAACCCCGGTCTCGGGATCCTTGGTGAAGACCAGGGGCATGGTGATGAACCTACCACCGTCCATGGGCCAACACTTCATCACCGGCAACTTGAACAGGTCAACCTGCCCTTCGGCAACCACCACCTCCTGGCAGGGAGCGGTCTTA
>CAZQJB010000160.1:0-3573 GCA_964593115.1 uncultured Aquificales bacterium | reverse complement strand
CATAAAGGCCAACAAGCATTATTTTTTTAGGTTCTATTATTTCTTCGTATTTTTTTTGTTCAATTAGTGCTGCTAAAAGATGAACAAAATTATCTATATAATCATATCCATACTTTTCCCAATTCGTTTTTAAAATTGCAAGGCTCAAAATTGTTTTATTTATCGTCATAATAGTAACCGCTAAATGAGATTTTCATGTATAACTCCTTCTTCTACCCAATCTCCATTTGCCTGTGATAAGCCCCCATAGCCCATCACCAATCAATGCCCACAAGGCACGATAGATGCCGAATTTTCTGTGGCCAAGCGAAAACTCTTTTGCTCATCGCAATCTACATAACACCGAGACGGAGGTGTTATGTAGATTCTGTGTAACCACAACACTAAATGCAAACCCAAACGACAATCAGCCGGGAGGAGGGATCCGAACGGCCATATCTGATATCAGTTAAATCAGCCTTACGTTATCAAAGAACCCTTCCAACCATTCGGTCTCCTCTTTACACCAACATGACCAGTGTGTCAATGGCGGTTCAATCTATCACTTGCACCTATTCCCGAGAGGAGCCTTCCATGAAAACCCCTGGGCCTGTTCCCCTTGCCTAATCTACCCGTGGAACTTAAAAGATACCCCATGATTCTCAGCATGACTGGATTTGGCAGGGGGGCAGTGGAGAAGGGGGGCTACCTCTGTGAGGTGGAGGTTCGCTCTTTGAATCACCGGTACTGCGACGTTACCGTTAAACTTCCAAGGCAGGTCTCCTTCTTTGAGCCCGTGGTGCGACGGCTGGTGCAGGCCCAGGTGAGCCGTGGCAGGGTGGATGTATCGGTGAATCTGGTCTCTACCCTGGGGGCCCACAGGCAGGTTGTGGTTGATTACCCCCTTGCAGGCGAGATCGCCTCGGCGATCAAGAGAATCTCGCAGAGGTTCTCGGTTAGGGAGCCCGAGCTCACCCCCTTTCTCTCTGAGCTGATAACCATCTACTCTGCCCAGCATGAAGAGGATGCCTTGCCGGTGGTGGAGGAGGCGGTGGGCAAGGCCTTGGCTGCACTGGTAGAGTTCAGGAGGATTGAAGGAGAGGTCTTGGCAGGCGAACTTTCCCAACTGGTTGAGAGGATAGAGGACATAGTGGACCGCCTTGAAGGCCTCGCCTCCCGGGAGCCTGCCCTGCTTCAAAAGAGACTCCAGGAGAGGCTTGCCGAGTTAGACGTAGATGTGGATCCCCAGCGGCTTGCACAAGAGGTGGCCTTTATTGCCGACAAGGTTGACATCAGGGAGGAGGTGGTTCGCATAAGAAGCCACCTTGCACAGTGGCGGGCAGTGGTGAAGAAGGGTTCCCCCTGTGGCAGGCGCCTCGACTTTCTCGTTCAAGAGATGCACAGGGAGGCCTCAACCATGGCCTCAAAGTCCAGGGAGGCAGAGATCATTTCGCTCACAGTGGAGTTGAGGGACGAGGTGGGTAAGCTGAAAGAGCAGGTTCAGAACATTGAGTGAGCCCTTCTCTATTTGGAGGGAGACTGTTGGGCGTGCTTGACACCGGGGTAGAGCGCAGGAAGACAAGGGCCATATTCTTGGGGGAGCTTCAAGTGGGGGGTGGTGCCCCAGTCTCTGTGCAGTCGATGACAAAGACCCTAACCCACGATGTTGAATCAACCCTAAGGCAGATAGCAGAGCTTGAGAGGGTGCGTTGCCAGGTTATACGCTTGGCGGTGCCGGACCACGATGCGGCCTCTTGCCTGCCCGTGTACGTGAGGGCCGCCAAGGTCCCGCTAATCGCAGATATACACTTTGACTACAAGCTCGCCCTTGAGGCCCTGGACGCCGGCGTTGCAGGACTAAGAATAAACCCCGGTAACATCGGGGCCAGGTGGAAGGTGAGAGAGGTGGTGAAGGTTGCATCTGAGCGTGGGGTGCCCATAAGGATAGGCGTTAACGCGGGATCCCTTGAGAAAGAGCTGCTCAGAAAGTACGGGGGGCCTTCTCCCGAGGCCATGGTAGAGAGTGCCCTGGGCCATGTGAGGATTCTTGAGGAATTAGGTTTTCACAAGATCAAGATCTCACTGAAGGCATCGTCGGTTCCCGCCACGGTTAGGGCCTACTCCCTTGTCTCACGACAGGTGGACTACCCCCTGCACATTGGCATCACGGAGGCGGGGGCGGGCATGCCGGGAACGGTCTTCTCCTCTGTGGGCATGGGCATCATGCTTTGGGAGGGCATAGGGGACACCTTGAGGGTCTCCCTAACCGGCCCACCAGAGGAAGAGGTGCTGGTAGGTTACGAGATTCTTCGCTCCTTAGGGCTCTACCACCGGGGTGTCAGGGTGGTCTCGTGCCCCACCTGCGGTAGAAAAAGGATAGACGTGGTCTCCATTGCCAACCAGGTGAGGCTCGCCCTTGCCGGGATAGATGAGCCCTTGACCGTTGCGGTGATGGGTTGCGTGGTTAACGGTCCTGGAGAGGCCCGTGAGGCGGATATCGGTGTTGCAGGGGCAGGTGAGAAGGCAGTGCTGTTTGCCAAAGGAGAGCAGGTTGGTGTAGTGTACCCCCAGGGAATTCCAGAGGCCCTGAAAGAGCTGGCCATGGAGCATGTGAAAGAGAGAACAAAGGAGGTGCCCGGATGCTGATGGAGAAAGGCAACACCGTTCTTCTCGTGGTGGACATACAAGAGAAGCTGGTGGAAAGCATATTCAACAGAGAGTCCATGTTAGAGAACGTGGAGACCCTTATTCACCTGGCCCAGGTCTTCGAGATGCCGGTGCTGGTTACCGAGCAGTATCCCAAGGGGCTGGGGCGGACCATAGAGCGTATCTCTGGGCTTTTGAAGGATGCATACCGGCCCATTGAGAAGCTCACCTTTAGCTGTGTGGGTTGCCAGGAGTTCAACGAGCAAGCAGACTCGCTCTGTTCAAAGGGATTTCACCACCTGATCGTATGCGGAATAGAGACCCACATCTGCGTTTACCAGACGGTTAGAGACCTTGCCGAGGACGGTGTGTGCAACATCCACGTGGCGGCAGACGCCGTTGGTTCACGCAAAGAGGAGAACTGGCGGTGGGGCCTGGAACTGATGAGAGAGGAAGGTGCCTTGATCAAACCCACAGAGACCATCGTCTTCGAGATGATGAGACGGTCTGGAACACCAGAGTTCAAGGCCATGCTGCCCTACATCAAGTGAGGTGCTACTTAAGCTGCTCTATTCCCAGCTTCTGAAGTCTGTACCGTAAAGAGCGAAAAGAGATACCGAGAAGCTCAGCGGCCCTGCTTTTCACTCCCTTGGCCTCTTTTAGGGCCCTTTTGATCACCTCTCTCTCCTGCTCTTCCAGGAGGGCGTCGAGGCCGCCGGGAGGTAATGGAAACCCGGGCTCAGGTAACCCAGGGGCCTTTTCAAATATCTCTTGGGGCAGCACCTCCGTGCTTAGGGGGGCACCCTGTGGCGAGAGCACCATGGCCCTCTCCACTATGTTCCGCAGCTCCCTCACGTTTCCGGGAAACTGGTAGCGCGAGAGGGCGTCTATGAACTCCCTGGTGACAAGGGGGGCTGGTCTTCCGTACTGCCTGGAGAACTCAGAGAC
>CAZQJB010000159.1:0-3577 GCA_964593115.1 uncultured Aquificales bacterium | reverse complement strand
AACGAACCTCTCAACCCACTCCCTCTCCTCCTGTCTGTCCCTAACCTCTCCCAGTATCCTGGCCTTCACCAGGCCGTTGAACACCTCACGGAACATGGGACCAGGGACAAGACCCATGGCAATAAGGTCTCTTCCCGTTAGTCTCGGCCTAACCTTACGAAGGTCGTTGAGAAAGCAAGAGATACCCTTGCGCACGTTCTCTTCTTTAGAGAGGGCCATGGTGTAAAGAACGAGGTAAACGGGCTTACCTTTAAGTGTCTCGAAAAGCCACACCCTGTCGTCCACGTCGTGCTCTCTCAGCTCCTTCGCCAGCCGGGGAGCCATCACGTGCATATTGAATAGCTGTTTCAACTGGTGTCTGGGCAGGCCAAGCTCTTTAAGCGCATCTCGGAACTCAGCGGCTTTAAGCCCCGAAAAGAGGGCGGCAAGATAAAGAATCCACTGCTCCACAGTCTCTTCAAGAAAGAGCAGGTGGTACCAGGCAATAACGTCGTCCAACTCAGCAAACAGCTCCTCAAGGGAAGGAGTGGCCCTTAACCTGGGATGTACAAAGCGAAGAAGCCCCAGCTCGTCCATGCGCCTCACCATGGACCAGGGCTCCTTCTCAGATAGCATAAGCTTCAGCTCGGTGAAGAGCCGCCGCTTGCTAAGTGCCTGGAAACAATTCTCCTTGATGGCGATCTTGATCAGCCTCTCGGTCTGCTTCCCTATTCTGAAACCGTACCTCTGCTCAAAGCGCACCGCCCTGAAGGCCCTGGTGGGATCCTCCACGAAGCTAAGGTTGTGCAGAACCCGTATCCTTTTCTCTTTCAGGTCCTTCTGGCCACCAAAAAAGTCTATCAGGTGAAAGGCATTCTCTCCGTTCAACTTGATGGCCATGGCGTTTATGGAGAAATCACGCCTGTAAAGGTCTCTTTTTATTGAGCCCATTTTCACCACGGGCAGGGCGGCTGGCTCCTCGTAGTATTCCATGCGTGCAGTGGCCACGTCCACCTTGAAGCCGTCAGGCAACACCACCACCGCCGTCTGGAACTTTCTGTGGGCATTAACCCTGCCATCCATCCTGCCGGCCAGAAGGTACGCAAACTCTATACCGTCTCCGCCCTCTACCACCAGATCCACGTCGAGGTTATTCACCCTCAAAAGCAGGTCTCTTACGAAGCCCCCAACCACGTAAACGTTTACACCCATCTGGTCTGCCACCTCACCTGCCAGCCTCAATAGGCGGTTGCAATAGTCAGGCAGCCTGTCCCTTAAAATGGAACTCACATTTTTGACAAAGGGAAAGCTTGAGGCGTTCTCTTTCAAGGGTTGTGGAGAGTGGCTAAGCTCCCTGTACAGCACCCTCAACACGTCTCCCCTGGTAACGATTCCCACCACCCTGTCGTCTTGCACCACGGGCACTATCCTCTGGTTTCTCTCCATCATAACCCGCTCAACCTCCATCAGGGGGGTTTGGGGATCCACGCTCTCCACGTCAGTGGACATGTAGTCCTCCACAGGGGCATCGCCAAGGCCGTGGTACAACGCCTTCTCTACGGTCTGCCTGGTTATCACCCCCAACAGCCTGCCCCCCTCTCCATCGAGAACCGGCATGGCATTCACGTTGTAACGCACCATCATCTGCTCAACCTCCTTTATGGGGGCATGGGGAGCGATCCAGAGAATAGGCACAACCATCACGCTACCAGCGGTATGAACCAAGCTCAACTTATCTCTCAATATATTCAACAATAACTCTTTGGCTTGAACAAGGGTCATGTCTTTTATTACTGCAGATGCCGCAGAGGGATGACCCCCTCCTCCAAACTCCTCTGCAATGGCCCCTACATTGACCAAGGGTATGCGGCTCCTTGCAATCATGGTGATGCGATCGTCCATGCGTGCCAGCACGAAAAGCACGTTGAGATTCTGCATGTCTTTCAGCTTGTGGGCGAGAACCGCCAGATCACCCACGTACCTCTCACGGGATATGGTGGTGATGGTGACCTCCACACCGTTGAAGTTGTGCTCCTCGGCATTGTTTATCATCTCGTTAAGCATCTCCACCTGCTCTGCGGTAAGGTCACGCTTAACGTAGTCTGAGACAGTGTTCAGGTCCGCACCGCAAGAGACGAGGTACGAGGCAGCCTCGAGGTCTTCAGGGGTGGTAGAGTTGAAGGTGAAACACCCCGTATCCTCATAGATTCCAAGGGCGAATAGTGTGGCCTCCTCGGGGGATATACCAATACCCCTATCTTTAAGTATCTTGACCATTATCGTGGTGGCCGCTCCAGTCTCTCTGACCACCTCAAGGTCTCCCTGGATGTCCTTAGGATGCGACGGATGATGGTCATAAACGTGGATCTTGGCCCTGCCCAGATCCACCACCCTGCCCAAGGCACCTATTCTCTCTTTCAACTTTGTGTCCACCACCACCATAAGCCCCACATCTTCAGGCTTCACCTTGGTTGCCGTGAGAAACTCCATGGCAAAGGGAGACTCCTTCAGGTAGTCCCTCACCTGCTTCTCCTGGGAACCCGGGAGCACCAGATGGGCCTGAGGATAGAGCTTCTTGGCCGCTACCAGTGAGGCAAGGGCATCAAAATCGGCCATTTCGTGTGTGGTGATTATCTCCATGCCAATGGTTATAACCCATCAAGAAAGGCCTTTCCACTGCTTGAGAGCCCAACCCCACCGTGGTAGGGATTCATGGGCTGAGAGAAGCAGAGGTGAAAGGGGAACCACCATTGAGCATTAGCAAGAAGAGATGGAGCCTGATAGTGGGGTTGGTGATCTGCGGCTACGCTGGCGTATTTGCTGGTGGATTCATGCTGGGCAAGGTAAACGCCCTAAAGGAGCACCACTCCACCTTCGTATCAGGGTTAAAAAGAGATACGCTGAATCACGGTATCTACATACTCGCAGGATCATTTGCAAAAAAAGTTAAGGCTATTAACCTGGTCAATAAACTGAAACAAAGTGGGTACCGGGTCTTGCTGATGAACAAGACGCCTCGAATACCCCTCTACAGGGTCTTTGTGGGGCCCCTGCGCGAAGATGAGGTGAAACACACGTTGCTAACCCTTCAGAAACAGGAGAAGATAATCGGATACAAGGTGTCTTATGCCCTCTATTGAGACCTGCAAAGTCAGGTTATGGCTGTTACTGGCCCTGGTGCTCACAGGGGGATGCGCAACCCAGCCCACGCGCCCCCCTGTTCAGCCACCCACGTCCACCGTCTCGTACTCTACTAACTTGAAGTTCAAAAAGGCTCAGCAACTCTCTGACCAGGGAGAGATAGAGAAGGCGCTATCCATCTACTACTCCATATCCCTCTCACATCCAGGCGATCCCCTGCAGGGAAGGGCCTGGTACGAGATGGGACGGCTCTACATGAAGAAGGGATACACCCAGCTGGCCGAGGAGAGGTTCAAGAAGGTGGTGAAAAGGTACCCACAGTCCCTGTGGGCAGACTCGTCCCTCCTCGAGTTGGCCTGGCTGGCCCACGAGAAGGGAGACGACTCACAGGCCTCGGTCTATCTGAGCCAAATAGAGACCATAAGGCTAGCGTCCAGACAGATGGAGAGCAACAAGG
>CAZQJB010000158.1:0-3590 GCA_964593115.1 uncultured Aquificales bacterium | reverse complement strand
TTGGCCAGGCTCATGGGCGGAATCGCGAAAGATGGGGAGTTTTACGGGTCCACCGCATCTGGTGGCCGCCTCGACATCTACAAGGCCCTCACAGCCAGCCCGCCTCCACTGATCACAGATGCCAGCCCCCAGGGTGCAACTCCCGGATCCATCATCACCGTCACCGGGGTGAACCTTGGAGACGAGCCCGGCACCCTATGGTTCGAGAGCAGCGATGGGGCATCAAGGGCAAAGGGCAAGGTCACCTCGTGGAGCACATCAGCGGTGGTGGCAAAGGTGCCCAGCAACGGGGGCACCTACCTGAGGGTGGAACGGGCAGACGGCTCAACCTCACCCCGCTTCCTCGCAGAAATCCAGGGCATACCCATGACCCTTCCTAACGCCCCCCGCACCTACACCTTTCACCCAGACGCCATACCAGGCCTTCCAAAAACAGGAACAGACCCCGCCACCACCCTGCCCTTCTCACTGGGAGAAGACAGCTACTCCACAATGCACCTATTCGTGAGCATCCCCAAGTTCCAGCAACCTGTGGACGTTTACGTGGCCATACAGGGTGTGGAATGGAGCACCAACGATCCTCTCTTTCTCGCCACCTTCGACTCGTCTGGGGCCATGCACATCTACAACGCCACCTCTCCTGTGCTCTACCGGTACGCCAGCGGGGTGACCGGCCCCATCTCGAACCGTGACCTGCTGGCACCTGGTTTTCCCGTTGACGAGATACCCACCGACTGGGGACTCAACTTCATGGTTGCAGTGGTGCCCCAGGGCAGCGAAGACTGGATCAGGTACTACCTTTGGTGGACAAGCTGGTACTGAGGCCCAGCAAGCACTAAAGCATTAACCAGGGCTTTACACGGTATGGGCCCCGGGGGTATCCTTGCCGCCCGAAATCCCACAAAGCAGGAGGATAGCCATGCTATTTGGAAAAGGCATAAGAATAGAGAGGATTCTCGACAGAAACACGGGAAAGACGGTGATCGTGCCCATGGACCACGGGGTGAGCGTGGGCCCCATACCCGGGCTCATCAACATGGGAGAGACCGTTGACAAGGTGGCCGAGGGGGGTGCCAACGCCGTGGTGGGCCACCTTGGGCTGCCATTGCACGGGCACAGAAAGTACGGCAAAGACATAGGCCTGATACTCCACCTCTCTGCCAGCACCAGCCTAAGCCCCGACCCCAACAACAAGGTGCTGGTAAACACCGTGCAGAATGCCCTGAAGATGGGGGCAGACGGGGTGTCGGTTCACATCAACGTGGGTGCAGACGACGAGGCCCACATGCTGAAAGACCTGGGCATGGTGGCGGTGGAGTGCATGGAATGGGGCATTCCCTTGCTGGCCATGATGTACCCCCGGGGCTCAAAGGTGGAGCACGAAAAGGACGCTGAGTGCGTGAAATTAGCCGCCAGGGTGGCGGCAGAGCTGGGTGCAGACATCGTGAAGGTGCCCTACACCGGTAACCCCGAGAGCTTCTCGCAGGTGGTGGAGGGTTGTCCCATACCCGTGGTGATCGCAGGGGGCTCCAAGGTGGACGACAGGCAGACCCTGGAGATGATCCGCGGGGCCATGGATGCCGGTGCCGCAGGTATCTCAATGGGAAGAAACGTGTTTCAACACTCAAGGCCCCAGTGCCTGGTGAAGGCCGCAAGTGCCATCGTCCATCAGAACGTCAGCGTGGAGGAGGCATTGAAGATACTGGCCTCCTGAAGGCCGGGTGGTGTCCCGAAGGGCAACCGGGTTGAAGAATAGAGACGCCGGCTTGCAGTGACGCAAGGGGGTGCGGTAGATACCGGCTTATGCGAAACGCCAGGCTCTTGGTGGTAGAAGACGACCCCCACATGAGAAACGCCCTCCACGAGGTACTGAGCAGGGGGCCGGTGAAAGAGGTGATCCTTGCCGGCGACGGCGAGGAGGGCCTCGAGATGGTGAAGTCCCACTCCCCCGACCTCATCATATCCGACCTGAAGATGCCCAAGATGGACGGTCTCACCTTCTACAAGAGCGCAAAGAGGCTCACCAGTGCCCCGGTCATCTTCATCACTGCCTACGGAACCGTGCCCATCGCCGTGGAGGCCATGCGCGAGGGGGCCTTCGACTTCATCCTTAAACCCTTCTCCATGGACGTGCTCGAAGAGGCGGTGGTTAGGGCGCTCAGGTACGCCAGCGCCAAGCGCGGCAGGCCCACCCCGGGCAAGTCCCCGTCGAAAGAGGTGAACTTTCTCGGCGAAAGCCCCGCCATCGCAAAGGTGAAGAGCCTTGCCGAACGGGTGGCAAGGTCGAAAAGCACGGTGCTCATCACCGGCGAGAGCGGCACGGGCAAAGAGGTGGTGGCAAGGTTCATCCACGGGTTGAGCCCGCGAAGCCAGGGGCCCTTCGTTGCAGTGAACTGCGCGGCCATTCCAGACACCCTTCTTGAAAGCGAGCTTTTCGGCTACGAAAAAGGGGCCTTCACCGGGGCGATTGCCAGAAAACCCGGCAAGTTCGAGCTCGCCCAGAAGGGCACCATACTCCTCGACGAGATAAGCGAGATGAGCCCCGTACTGCAGGCCAAGCTGCTCAGGGTGCTCCAGGAGGAAGAGGTGGAGCGCATCGGCGGCAAGGGTCCCGTGAAGCTGGACGTGAGGGTGATCGCCACCACCAACCGCGATCTCGAAGAGATGGTGGAGAAAGGCGACTTTCGCGAAGACCTCTACTACAGGCTAAACGTGATACCCATCGCCCTTCCCCCATTGAGGGAGCGTGGAGACGACATCACCCTGCTGGCCCGGTTCTTCCTGGAGCGCTACTCGGCAGAGAACGGAAGGGATTTTCAGGGATTCACCCCCCAGGCCATCAATGTGCTAAAGTCTTACCACTGGCCAGGCAACGTGAGAGAGCTGGAGAACGTGGTGGAAAGGGCGGTGGTGATTGCAGACGACAAGCCCATGCTCGAGCCCAACGACCTCTTCCTGAAGGGCAGAAAGGGCGAGTCGGGCAAAGAGAAGGGGGCAGAAATCTCACCAGGAACCACCGTGAAGGAGATGGAGAAGGCCCTCATCCTGAAGACGCTTGAAGAGGTGAAGGGCAACCGCACCAAGGCGGCGGCACTGCTCGGCATAACCACAAGAACCCTGCGCAACAAGCTGGCCGAGTACAGGGCAGAGGGCGAAAGCTTTCCCTGGGAAGATGAGTGAGCCGCCCTTCTTATCCCTTGCCAGGGCGCTCACCTTGGGGTAATGGTTTGGGTAACTGAGAGACTGAAGAAGGAGGAGAGCAACGATGAAGAGAACAATCAAGATGATGACGGTGGCAGTCCTGGCGCTTGGCCTCGCAGCCTGTAACACCATGCAGAGACAGCAGCCGGCCCAGACCAGGCCTGTTCAGCCCCCTCCCAAGATAGTGGAGCTCATCAACGGCATACCCATCTACCCCGGCTTCTCGTATGAAGAGAGCAAGAGCTTCGTTTACGAGTCCACCCAGGTGAAGGCAGGGGTGCTGGTATTCAGTGGCAAGGCCACCATGTCCCAGTTGGTGGAGTTCTACCGTACCAAGATGCCCGACTACGGATGGAAGATGGTCTCTTTCTTCCAGCACGACCAGGACT
>CAZQJB010000157.1:3001-3611 GCA_964593115.1 uncultured Aquificales bacterium | reverse complement strand
GATGGCACCCTCGAGATCGCCAGGGAGTTCGGCGCGCGAATCATCCAGCACGAGTACATCAACTCTGCCACCCAGAAGAACTGGGCCATACCACAGGCCACCCATCCCTGGGTGCTGGTGGTGGACTCGGACGAGAGGGTGACGCCTGCCCTCAGGGACGAGATACTGGCCACCATTGGCTCTGATACCCCCCACGCCGGCTTCTCTATTGGCAGGCTGAACCACTTTCTGGGGTTTCCCTTGAGGCACGGGGGATGGAGCCCCAAAGAGGACACCAACGTGCGTCTCTTCTTGCGGGACAAGGGGCGTTACCAGAACCGCCACGTGCACGCAGACGTTGAGGTTAACGGCACAGTGGGCAGGCTGAAGGGCCACTTCGTGCACTACTCTTACCAGAGCCTTGACGAGTACTTTCGCAAGATGGATCGCTACACCCGTTGGGCCGCCAAGGATATACTGGAGAGGGGCACCAAGGTGAGGTGGTACCACCTGACACTTCGTCCCCTTGGCGACTTCTTGAGGTTGTACCTGCTCAAGGGTGGTATGCTTGACGGGTTTCCAGGCCTGCTCATCGCCCTTCTCTCTGCCTACTACGTGATGGTGAAGTTCT
>CAZQJB010000157.1:0-2991 GCA_964593115.1 uncultured Aquificales bacterium | reverse complement strand
AGAGGATGAAGAGAGCAATGGCAAGTGAGCTGGCTGAACTTGACAAGAGGTACATCTGGCACCCCTTCACACAGATGTCTGACTACCTTGGACGGGAGCCCTTGGTTATCGTGGGAGGAGAGGGCCCGTACCTTATTGACGAGAAGGGAGATAGGTACCTTGACGGGGTATCGTCCCTTTGGGTGAACCTGCACGGTCACAGAAGACCTGAGATAGACAGGGCAATCACAGAGCAGCTCGGCAAGATTGCCCACTCCACCATGTTGGGACTGGCAAACGAGCCCGCTTCCCTTCTGGCACGCAGGCTGGTGGAGATTGCCCCCAAGGGGATATCCAAGGTCTTCTACTCTGACAACGGCTCCACCGCCATGGAGGTGGCCATAAAGCTGGCCTACCAGTATTGGGTGAACCGGGGAGAGGAGGGAAGAACCAGATTTCTCTCGCTGCAGAACGCCTACCACGGGGACACCCTGGGGGCGGTGAGCATAGGCGGGATAGACCTGTTTCACGCCTGTTACAGGCCTCTCCTTTTTCCTGCCTACCACGCCCCGTCGCCCTACTGCTACCGTTGCCCCCTGGGTAAGAGCCATCCCTCGTGCGGGTTGGAGTGCCTGGCCTGGGCCGAGGAGTTACTCGCCACCCACGCCAGGGAGATAATCGCCATTGTGGCGGAGTCTGCCGTGCAGGGGGCGGCGGGTATGATCGTTATGCCCCCTGGTTACCTGAAGGGACTCGAAGAGCTTGCCAGGAAGTACGGGGTGCTGCTCATACTGGACGAGGTGGCCATGGGGTTCGGTAGAACGGGAACCATGTTTGCCTGCGAGCACGAGGGTGTGAGCCCCGACATCATGGCGGTGGCAAAGGGAATCACAGGGGGATACCTTCCCCTGGCCGCCACCCTGGTCACAGAAGAGGTGTTTCAGACCTTCGTCGGAGGGATGGACAAAACCTTCTACCACGGCCACTCGTACACGGGTAATCCCCTTGCCTGCGCGGCGGCGCTGGCCACCCTGGACATATTCGAAAAAGAGAACACCCTTGAAAGGGTGGTCCACCTTGCGGGGCTGCTGGAGTCTCGGCTCGAAGAGTGCAAGGCACTGCCCCACGTAGGAGACGTGCGGCAGAAAGGCCTGGTTGCGGGGATAGAGCTTGTGGCCGACAAGGGGAGTGGTGAGCCGTATTCCCCAGAGCTAACCATGGGCTACCAGGTGATCTACCGGGCCCGGCACGAAGGGGTGATAATCAGGCCCCTGGGCAATGTGATAGTGGTGATGCCGCCCTTCTGCGTGACCGACGACGAGTTGAACAGGCTGATGGATGTTATTGTTCTATCCATCGTGGATGTAACAGAGAAGGGCTGGAGGGCGTGAGTGAAAAGCACATCTGGTGGATAGAAAACCTTCAAAAATCCTCCTTTCCCCAAGACAGTTTCTCTCTTGTGAAAAAAGGGTAATTGGGGTGTACATTTAACCTTCTTTCCAGAAAGGACATATCCATGGTCACGGCATCTTCAGGACCGTCGCCCACATGGGGCCGTTCAAGCCGTCAAGGCGAAGGGCCTTGATGGTCATTCGGAGTGAGCATCCATCCTGCGGCTGGTGCGAACAGCTTCCAAGGTGATGACCGCAAAGGCCAGGGCCGCCTGCATTGATTCCCAGGTGAGGCGGGGATGTGCCGCTATCAGGTCCTCCATGGTCTCTCCGGCGGAGAGTTTCTCCAGTATAAGTTCTACCGTGAGACGGGTTCCAGCGACTACCGGTTTGCCCATCATCGCAGACGGATCAGAGGCGATCCATCTCTCCCATTCTTTCATCGCTCACCGCCTTGCTCTGTTGTTCTGATGCCACCTCACTTTCCGTTGTTCTGACACCCCCCACCTGTGGAAGCGTCCCTTGAGATGCTGAGGCTCCTTTGGAGCCTCAGCATGACAGGGTAAGGGGAGATCCTTCGCTGACGCTCAGGATGACAGGAAAGGGACTCAGCATAACGGGGAAATGGGCTCAGGGTGACACCCCACCTGTCATTCTGAGGGGGCCTTTGGCCCCCGAAGAATCCCTTGGGGCTCTTCGCTTCGCTCAACCCAGCCTGCATGGGGTGATCATTCCACTTCAGTCAGCATGTTCTTCACCACGGCCTTCAGTCCCGGGAGCTTTTCCTTTACAACATCCCATATGATTTCGGGATCTACGCCAAAATATGCATGTATGATGATGTCTCTCAATCCTGCAATCTTTCTCCAATCAACTTCTCGATGTGCCTCCCGCAGGTCCTTCGGCAGACCCTTGACAGCCTCTCCAATGATCTCCAGGCACCTTAATGTCGCGTAATAAACCATCTCTTCCCTTGCAAACTCCTCAAAACCTATGTTTGAGGTGAATCTTTCAATCCTGTCTATCTCGTCGATAATGTATTGCAGGAGGATTTGAGGGTCTCTTTCAGGCATAGACCACCTCCTGAAGGACAAAGGGCCTGAGTTGCTCTTTCAAGGCCGTTTTAAGGATCAGATCCACCCTGAATCCCGTCTTCTCCTCCAGGAAGAATTTGAGGTCCATGTAGTTGTCAAAGCCTTTGGCCCCTTCTTCAAACTCCACCAGGATGTCCAGGTCGCTCAAGGGGGTCTCTTCTCCCCTGGCCACAGAGCCGAACAGGCCGATCTCTTTTACGCCGAATCTCTTTTCCATAAGTTCCCTGTTCTCCCGAATCACCCGCATCACCTCCTCGAACCTGCTCATGGCATCACCTCCTTTGACCTGTGCCCCACCTGTCATTCTGACCCCCCTTTTCATCATCCCGAAGCCTTTTTTTGTCATCAACCTCCCCTCTTTACGTCATTCTGAGGGGGACGTAAGCCCCCGAAGAATCTCTCACATGTTCATCACTCCCCCTACCTGATAATATCCTCATATAGATCCCTCCATCCGGGGTTCATCTCCTCTATCAACTCTATCTTGTAACTTCGCCTTTTCCCCTTCAAATATTTCTCTCTCTTTA
>CAZQJB010000156.1:0-3641 GCA_964593115.1 uncultured Aquificales bacterium | reverse complement strand
CCAGGTTCAAATCCTGGCCCCGCTACCAACCCAACGTTGAGCGGAAAGCGCTTGGTGAGAGTTGTAGGGAGATAGTGATTCTCTGCCCGCCTGTGGTGATTGCTGGTTCCCTTTACATCCCACCGAGGGAGTTTCTGTAGATTAAATGGATGTGAGGAGGTCATATCAACTATGGCAGAAGCAGTTGTAGGAAGCAGGGTGAAGGTTCACTACACGGGTCGTCTCGATGACGGCACCGTGTTCGGGTCTTCTGCAGATGGGGAGCCCTTGGAGTTCACCATAGGTGCTGGAGAGATGATAGAGGGATTGGAAGAGAGCATTGTGGGCATGAGCACCGGCGATAAGAAGACGGTCTCCATAGCCCCAGAGAAGGCCTTTGGTGAATACCGTTCAGACATGGTGATGGTGGTTCCACCAGACCAGTTTCCCCCAGAGATAGAGCCCCAGGTGGGCCAGGTGTTCCAGCTCTCGTCCCAGGCGGGTCCTCCTTTGATCGCCACAGTCACCAAGGTGGAGGCCGAGGGGATAACGATGGACGCAAACCATCCCCTGGCGGGCAAAACCCTAACCTTCGACGTGGAGCTGGTAGAGATTCTCGCCCCCGAGGGGGGCAACCTCATCGTAGAGGGTTAGTTGGTGTAAACCTTGTAACGACCAAGAAGGCCGGGTAACCCCCGGCCTTTTTTTTATTCCCCCTGCCCTTTTTCACTGTAAGGGACATGGGTATATTCCATGTAGAACATAGATACGGAGGCCTTTTCATGGAAGAGTGGTTGAAAGAGCTATTGGGTAACATATCGCCCCTGAACCAGGAGATATTACGGCAAGCTCAGCACAGGTTAGACAATCTCACCAAACCCAGGGGCAGCCTGGGCAGGCTCGAGGAGCTTGGCAAGAGATTCGTTGCCATCAGGGGAGATTTAGACGCCAGGGTTGAGAAGAAGGCGGTCTTCGTGTTTGCCGCTGACCATGGCGTGACCCAAGAGGGTGTGAGCGCCTTTCCCAAAGAGGTTACCGCCCAGATGGTTTACAACTTTTTGCGGGGAGGGGCAGGTATAAACGTCGTCTCCCGCCAGGTTGGCGCAGAGGTGTTCGTGGTGGACATGGGAGTGGACCATTTCTTCGAGCCTGTTAAAGGCCTCGTTCACTCAAAGGTGAGAAAGGGAACCAGCAACATTGCCGAGGGCCCTGCCATGTCCAGGGAGGAGGCCTTGGAGTCCATAAAGATGGGGGTGGAGCTGGCACTTCAATACGCCCAGAAGGGGTACAACCTGTTTGCCGCTGGAGAGATGGGCATAGGCAACACTACGCCAAGCAGCGCCATATTTGCAGTGTTCACGGGCAAGTCTCCCCGAGAGGTGACGGGCCGGGGCACGGGGATAGACGACGAGACCCTGGCCCGTAAAGTAGAGGTGGTGAAAAGGGCCTTGGATGTGAACATGCCCGATGCCTCAGATCCCGTGGACGTGCTGGCAAAGGTGGGGGGCTTCGAGATAGGCGGAATAGCGGGTCTTATCTTAGGAGGTGCAAGCCTGGGGATTCCGGTGGTGGTTGACGGTTTCATCTCTACCGCAGGTGCCCTGATCGCCGTTGGCCTATGCCCTCTGGTGAGAGATTACATAGTCTGTGCCCACAGATCGGCGGCCTTTGGCCACCAGGCGGCCCTTGAGTGGCTGGGATGTCGTCCCCTCCTCGACCTCGACATGCGCCTTGGGGAGGGCACGGGAGCCGCAATAGGCATGTGGCTGATGGAGCTTGGCGAGAGGATACTGCACGGGATGGCCACATTCCAGGAGGCCCAGGTGGCCGAGGGGGAAGAGGCGGTTTGAACCAGAAGTGTGGGCGGGCTTCTTCACCAGGGTGCCTGGCCTAACCCGCATCTTGGCAGGATAGGTTCAGAAGCATAGGTGCTTCTCTTCCTTCCCCTACCCTATCCAAGGCATTGCACCCCCCGCTGCCTTCGTGAAGCCGTCTTCTTGCAAAGATAACCCTTGAGCCAGATTCTCCATGCGGCCGCCTTATAGTGCCTTGGTACGTTAGCGCTTCTTCTTTGCATGGACTTTTAGGGCCACCGGCGCTTGTTGATGTTCTAAGTTTGCTGCGGGACTATGGCTCTCACCTAATTGCAAGGGGCCCCTTTGGCCTCTATGCTCACCACCCGGTTTCTGCCGGCCTCTTTAGCCTGGTACAATGCCTTGTCAACCTCTGACATCAAATGTTCGAGCGAACAGTCTGGATCGGCCTCTATAAGCCCAGCGGATATGGTTACCACACCAAAGGGAGGATTCCCCTCGTGTTGAATCTGCAACTCTTCTACTGCTTTACGAAACCTTTCGGCTATCTTTACTGCGCCAGATATATCCTTGGCTGCAAAGAGCATACAGAACTCCTCTCCCCCAACCCGGAAGGCGTAGTCCCCTGCCCTTTTCAATGATGACTCCATGGTCTCTGCTATCTTTCTTAGCACTACGTCTCCTGCTGGATGGCCGTAGGTATCGTTGTACTTCTTGAAGTTATCTACATCTATCAGAACTATGTACAATCGCTCCCCGCTACGCGTGGCTCTTCTTAATTCTCTTGGAAACAGATCGAAGAAATGTCTTCTGTTGTATAGGCTTGTTAGCTGATCTGTTATAGATAACTCCGCCAGCCTCTGATGGAGTCGAAGATTACGAAGATAGAATGATCGGTTGAAAAACAGCATTATGAACATAGCTATGATGGTGCCTATTATGGCAATCATGCTGATCATAATCTGCCTTTTCTGCCGTTTTTTTAGTCTGGAATATAACATCTGCAGAGCTTCCTTGTAAGGAGTGTACATCAGGTCTATTGCTTTAGTCGCTAAAAGAAAGAAGTGATCAGGGTCAAGGGTGGCTGCCTCATCTTTCTCTATCTTATTGCATTCTTCAAAGAATATAGATAGAGTATTATTCAGTCTTTTAGGGATTAGATTTATATTTTTACCTACACAAGGTGCTGCTTTAGCTAAGAGCTCTTGAGTTTCTATAAGGTGTTTCTCTCTGGATTTTATCAGTACGATTAGATCTTCAAGCTCTCTCTTTTCATAGTTGACAGGATATCCCCGTGCAATAATACCGCTTCCTAAACCCCTTGCCCTTCCAATATACTCAATAAGGGCTGGAATCTGCCTTACCAGTATGTCTATCAAGTAGTAAGTGTCTAATTCTGAATCAAGGATAAGATTAGACCTGTTGGCAACCAGTTTCATTAATTGCATTATCTTTGATATTAGATTGGTGTATTTTTCGAATAATGTATTACTATCCGTACTTGTTATTGATGTGCTATTGAATATCTCTATGGCATTTCTATTTATGTTATTGACTTCATCTCTTAGGCCTAACTCAGTTACTTTACCAATAAACATCCTATCCTGTAGTCTTATCAAGAAATGTCTCTTGAGCTCTTCGGTATCACCGTACTGATGCAGGTTTCTCTGTATGGCTATCTGGGTGTATCCTCTTATCTTCTGTAGATCTGTGAGCTCTTCATACAGAGTACCTATTATATCGGTTCCTTCTAACTCCTTTTCTATGAACTGGTAGGTGTGTATCTGGTTATAGCAATAGATAGACAGTGATACTGCAAGAAAGACTATTGGTAATATACTCCCGATA
>CAZQJB010000155.1:0-3644 GCA_964593115.1 uncultured Aquificales bacterium | reverse complement strand
TCATTATTCCCCAGGCCGAACCGTTGCTGACAACATCCCAGGAGAGGGCGGGGGTGGTTATGTGTGACGAAGAGAGCCTTACCGCTATCCCGTTTCTCGCCATAACCCCGGCAACCTCCTGGGCGAATAGGTCAGACAGAAACCTGGTGTCGTACCCTACAGAAACGCCCTTGCTGGCGGCTTCACCTTGGTGGAGGAAAAAACGGGCAGTGGCATGGGCAACCCTGGAGAGGCTGGCAAAGGTGAAGTCCTCTGCGATAACCCCTCTCCACCCGTCTGTGCCAAAGCTAATCTCGCCCTTCATAAAGCTCCTCTCCCTTTTCAAGATGGTTCAAAGAGTGAAGAATGCCAACCTCTGCCTCCTGGAACGCCTGGTAACCTTGTGACCTGAGGGTGGTATAACCCTTAGGGCTCCGGTTTTGCAACTGGTGGGCAATCTCTTCCCAGATGGGGGAAGAGAGGTACCCGCACCCTTATCCCCATGCTCCTGCAAGGTGGTGGTAAAGGCTCAGCGCGGTTAAGGATGTACCACAAGGTTATGAGGGCAGAAAATGTGGAACGGTTCTTGCTCTCTCCACCAGGCAGGAGGAAAGGAGGTAATGTTGCTGGATAGAATGTTCAACGTCACGGGCCTGAGCGCCCTCTCCAAGGCAATGAGCCTTCGGGAGAAGGCCCACCAGTATATTGCCGCCAACATCGCCAACGTGGACACCCCGGGCTACAAGGCCAGGCACCTTGACTTTGAGGCTGAACTCCGCCAGGCCCTGGGAGAGGAGAAGGGGTACCACGTTAGGTTGATGCGTACCAACCCAAGACACCTGCCCCAGGAGAGAGGGGGAATCGAGGGTGTCACCGGCAGGGTGGTGAAGGATCCTGTTCCAAGGCGCAACGATGGTAACTCAGTTGACATAGACAAAGAGATGGCGATGCTGGCGGAGAACCAGCTTCTTCACGACACCTACGCCCAGGGAATATCCTCCACCCTTGCCATGCTCAAGTACGCCATAAGCGAGGGCAGGAGGTAGGCCATGGACAGCTTCTTCGCATCCCTTGGAATAGGGGCCACGGGAATGAAGGCCCAGCGTATGCGTATGGACATAATAGCTGCCAACATCGCAAACGCCCACACAACCCGTACCCCCGAGGGGGGACCATACAAGCGTAAGGACCTTGTGTTTGCAGCACTACCATACGACGAAGGTGGCGAGCCTGCCTCTTTCTGGGATATGCTGGTGAGGGCCGGTGACGAAAAGAAAGATGCCGACGGGGTTTACGTCGCCACCATAGTAGAAGACAAGAGCAAGCCCCGCATGGTTTACGACCCAGACCATCCCGATGCCAACGCAGAGGGGTATGTTGCGTACCCCAACATAGATGTTGTAAAAGAGATGGTGAACCTGTTATCTGCATCCAGGTCGTACGAGGCCAATGTTACGGTGATGAACGCCGCAAAGAGCATGGCCTTGAAGACCCTGGATATCGGAAGGGTGTAAGGAGACAGTATGAGCACGCTGGAGCAACTGCAGGGCAACATAATCAAGGGTCCCGAGGAGACCGTATCTCCCAAGCAAAAGGGCTCTGCCCAAGAGGCCGAGAAGGGCTCTTCTTTCAAGGATATGCTGAAAGAGAGCATCGAAGAGGTGAACAAGCTGCAGCTCGAGGCCCAGCAGACCATGGAGGACCTTGCCTCGGGTAAGAACAAGGATATCCAGCACGCCATGATGACCCTTCAGAAGGCCGACCTATCTCTCCGGACCATGATGGAGGTGAGAAACAAGCTGGTGGAGGCCTACCAGGAGATAATGAGGATGCAGGTTTAAGCCCTTAGGCTGACCGGCGGTCTTTGAGAGATGTACCTAATAGATAGCCCCTTTGGCCTGCCACCGCTCATGGTGGTGAGGGAGAAGATAGAGCTATTTCTTCGCGAAGATATTGGTCCCTCTGACGTGGCCACCGACTCTATTGTGAGCGAGAATAGCGTGTCCGAGGCTGTGGTGGTTGCAAAAGAGGAGGGTCTGCTCGCGGGGCTTCCCTTCTTTCTCGAAACCATGCGGCTACTCGATCACTCTGTATCCTTACTCGCCCACATAGAGGAGGGTGCCCGCATCTCAAGGGGAATGGAGGTTGTTAGGTTCAGGGCCAAGACAAGGGCCCTTCTCTCTGCCGAGCGTACCGCCCTTAACCTTCTTCAAAGGCTTTCGGGTGTTGCAACCGCCGTTGAGGGGATGGTGAGGGCCATGAACAACCCCTCTGTGCTGCTTGTGGACACAAGAAAGACCACTCCGGGGCTTCGCATCTTCGAGAAGTACGCGGTGAGGGTGGGAGGCGGAGCCAACCACCGCATGGGGCTTTTCGACTGCGCCATGCTTAAAGAGAATCACCTGAAGGCGGCTGGGGGTATAGGGGCTGCAGTAGAGAGGGTGAGAAAACAGGCCCCCTTCACCTGCAGGATCGAGGTGGAGACCAGGAACCTTCAAGAGGTGAGAGAGGCGATAGATGCAGGGGCTGACATAGTGATGCTCGATAACTTTTCGCTTGAAGAGATGAGCCAGGCGGTAGAGATTGCCAAGGGTAAGGCGGTGATAGAGGCCTCTGGGGGCATAGACATATCTAACGTGGCCCAGGTGGCCCAGACGGGGGTTCAGGTTATCTCCAGCGGCGCCACTGTCCACCTCGCCAGCTGGTTAGACATGAGCATGCTACTGGTTTGAGGTGAGAGGTGGGTGATAATATGGATAAGGCCCCCCTTGGGGTGATAGGGGGAAGCGGGCTGTATGCCCTCTACGACTTTGACGAGATCCAGTTGAACACCCCCTATGGAGAGCCCTCGGGGCCGTACGTAAAGGGCAAGGTGAAGGGGGCCGAGGTGGTATTTCTCGCCCGCCACGGGGTTGGGCACTCACATCCGCCCCACAGGGTGAACTACAGGGCGAACATAGAGGGTTTCTACCAGCTTGGCGTGAGAGAGATCCTGGCGATAAACTCCGTGGGGGGTATCGCCTCGCACCTGTCGGCAGGGGACCTGGTGTTGCCACACCAGGCGGTTGACCTCACCTGGGGCAGGGAGTCCAGCTTTTACGGAGAGGGGGAGAAGCCCGTGGCCCACGTGGACCTCACCGAGCCCTTTTGTCCACGGCTGAGAAGAGAGGTGTTATCCATTGCCTCAGACGCGGACATCCGCCTTCTAAACGGAGGTACCTACGTGTGCACCCAGGGGCCTCGTCTCGAAACGGCAGGAGAGATAGCTCTCTTCAGGCAGTGGGGAATGGACATTGTGGGCATGACCCTCTTTCCAGAGGTTGCCTTGGCAAGGGAGAGGGGCATCTGCTACGTCACCGTGGCCATAGTGGCAAACTTAGCGGCGGGAATATCCCCTGAGCCCCTCACCGTTGACGAGGTGAAAGAGGCGGCACAAAGGGCAGAGAAAGAGATAAAGGCATTGGTGGAGGTGGTTGCCACCTGCAGAAGCGCAGAACGCCAGTGTGGCTGCCAGGGGGCAATAGAGAAGGCATTCTTTTGAGTTACCGCATCGTACCAGGCTACTGCTGGTTAGTGATAGTTTAACAAATGGTGTTTGGCTATCTTTGATTGTACACTTAACCTTCTTTCCAAACAAGTATAAGTATGAGAAAACAGGCTGGTGG
>CAZQJB010000154.1:0-3658 GCA_964593115.1 uncultured Aquificales bacterium | reverse complement strand
CTGCGGGAACCCTGCAGTCCTCGAAGGAGATGGCCACGGTGTTTGAGCCCCTTTGACCCATCTTCTCTTCGGCCTTGCCTATCTCCATCCCCGGTGTGCCCTGCTCCACGAGAAAGACGCTTATGCCGTGCTTTCCCGCCTCCTTGTCGGTTATGGCGGCCACCATCAGCATTCCGGCGTAGGACCCACTGGTTATGAACACCTTGGAGCCGTTCAGCACGTAGTGGTCTCCATCCCTGTGCGCGGTGGTCTTCAGCGCCGCAGCATCTGATCCTGCCCATGGTTCCGTCAGGGCGAAGCTGAGGGCAACGTACTCTCCCCCGCATATCTTTGGCAGGTACTTCTGTTTCTGCTCCTCGCTGCCGAAGGCGTTGATTCCCTGTGCCACCATGTTGTTCACGCTCAAGGTGACGGCGGTTGATGCGCAGCCTCTACCCACCTCCTGCAGGGCAATGGCCAAAGAGACGGTGTCCATACCTGAGCCCCCGTACTCCTCTGGAATCACCACCCCCATCAGTCCCAGTTCGGCGAGCTTTTTGAGGTTCTCTGTGGGAAACTCCTCCTTTGCGTCCAACTGCGGGGCCAGGGGAATGATCTCCTTGTCCGTGAAATCCCTCACCATCTCCCTGAGAAGGTTGTGCTCTTCGCTGAAAGAGAACTCCATCCCTCCTCCTCCTCTCCCTTTAACTGTGGTCTTTGTGAATAACATCTTTTTCTTCTGAGGTCAAACATGGTTTAGCAAAACTAAAAATCCTGTTGGTGCCATTCCATTTCTTGTTGCCTGGGGCGGGGACTGGTAGGTTTCAGACACATGCGCGGCTTGGGGAGGTGCTTGCCATGGGGCTTGAGAAGGTGATGCCCTTTGATGCCTTGAAGGCCAGGATCGAGGCTCAAAAGAAAAGGGGCAGGGTGGTTGTGCTGGCAAACGGCTGTTTCGACATACTTCACGTGGGTCACATCAGGTACCTGCGTGAGGCCAGTGCCCTGGGTGACCTGCTTGTGGTGGCGGTGAACAGCGACCGCTCTGTGGAAAGGTACAAGGGCAAACCCCCGGTGGTACCCCAGGAGGAGCGCGTGGAACTGGTGGCCTCCCTGGAGATGGTGGACCTGGTCTTTATCTTCGACGACCCCACCTTGCACGGCATCATCTCGGTGCTGCAGCCCCACATCCAGGCCAAGGGAACCGACTACACCCCAGACACCGTCCCCGAGGCCGAGGTGGTACGCTCCTACGGGGGCCGTGTGGTGATCTGTGGCGATCCCAAGGACCATTCGAGCACCGGGATTAAGGGGAGGCTTGGCCTAAGGTGAGCCCTGCTCTCTCCAGCCGCGATGCCGATGCGGTTAAGGTGGGGTTTGTCACCCTTGGTTGCCCAAAGAACCAGGTGGACTCCGAGGTGATGCAGGGGCTGGTAGAGGATGCCGGGTTCAGCATAGCGCCCCCCCAGGATGCACAGTTGGTGGTGGTTAACACCTGCGGCTTCATCGAGGATGCCCAAGAGGAGTCCATAGAGACCATTCTCTCGCTTGCCATGGGCGAGGGGCAAAAGGTGGTGGCGGTTGGCTGCCTGGTAGAGAGGTTTGGCCGCGAGCTTGCCAGGGAGATCCCCGAGGTAACGACCTGGATAGGGCTTGGTGCCGAGCACCGTATTGGAGAGATACTTGCCAGTGGGGCAAAGGGGCTATTCTTAGAAAACGGTCCCCCTGTGGCCCTCTCCTGCTGGCAGAGACGCCGGCTCTCCCCCTTGCCCTTTGCCTACCTCAAACTCTCTGAAGGGTGCCGCAACAGGTGCAACTACTGCGCCATTCCCCTGATCCGGGGGCCCTTGAGAAGCAGGCCCCTTGAGGAGTTGGTGGAAGAGGCCAGGTTGATGCTCTCGGCAGGGGTGAGAGAGATAGACCTGGTTGCCCAGGACCTCACCGCATGGGGCATAGACCTTGGCGTGAAGGAGGGCCTTGCGGGGCTGATTCGAAGAATAGACTCCCTGAATGGGGATTTCTGGTTAAGGTTGCTCTACCTGCACCCCGCCGGTGTCACCAGAGAGCTTGTTCACACAATCGCCTCTGCCAGGCACGTGGTGCCCTACGTGGAGATGCCCATCCAGCACGTGGATCCCCAGGTGCTGGACTCCATGGGCAGGCGGGGGGGAGCAGCCGCAGTGGAGAGGGCCCTGGAGCTGTTGGCCGAGGCCGGTGGCATCTACATTCGCACCACGGTGCTGGTGGGCTTTCCCTCCGAGGACCAGGTGGCCTTCGAACGGCTCTGCTCCTTCTTGCGCCAGGGGCCCTTCTGGAGGGTGGCATGTTTCGGTTATTCTCCCCAGAAGGGCACCCCTGCCTGTAACCTCAAACCACTGCCCGGGGATGAGGTGAAGGAGCGTCTGAACGAGGTGCTCGAGGTGGTGGACGAGGTTCACTGGCAGAAGAACCAGCAGATGGTGGGCAGGGTGCTCCCCTGCCTGGTGGAGGGCAAGGGCAGGGGCAGAATAGCCCTTCAGGCCCCTGAGATAGACGGGGTGGTGGGGTTAGAGGGAGACGCCCCTATTCGCTCTTTCTGCAAGGTGAGAATAGAGGATGCCCACGGTACCGACCTCTTTGGCAGAGTGGTGATTTAGCCATCCTTGGCCTAAAGAGGGGCCGTGCCTTGCCGATACAGGATACGTGACTTCCTGCAGGAGGTGAGATGGTGAACGTGGGCAATGTTCTCAGTAATCCCACCATCGGGTTCAAGCTGGACCCAGGTGAGCCGGGAATAGGTGGTTCTGCCCCTGCCAGCACCTCGGCCCTGAAGGTTATTCCCCACGAGCTTGGAAACATCCACCGCTTCGAGTCCGAGGCCCTGGCCAAGGGTGGTGTGGTGATTGAAGAGTCAATCACCCTGGACGTACAGAAGGTGGGCTCTTACCTGACAGTTGCAGGTGGGCACTCCAAGGCGGTCATTCTCTACAGCAAAGACGGCAAGCCCGTGCTCGCCCCTGATGAGGGGGGGCAGAATCCCCCCAGGGAGGCCAAAGGTCCTCCGCCTGGGAGCGCCACGAAGGAGCCTGGAGTAAGCGGCAATGGAGAGGGAGATCTGTCACTGATAGGCGAGCCTCCCCAAAAGACCGGCTCTGCCAGCAAAGATATGCACGTGACCGGCGAAGAGAACAGGAGCCCCGAGTACAACGAGGCCCTTCGAGACCCCGAGGAGAGCGAGGATGCCCGTGTTGAACAGCGTAACCAGGCGATGAACCCCATTACCAATCCCATACTCCTACGGGGGGAGATGCCCAAGCAAGGGGCAACTCCCCCTGCCTTTTCAGGCGCCAATCTCGATCTCTTGATCTGAAAGGCGGCGGGGCGGGCGCCTGCCCTGCCGTCACTTCCCCACGCAGAACCTCGAGAATATCTCTTCTAATATCCCTGGCCCTGCCCCCTGGCCGGTGAGCTCGTCCATGCAGGCAAGGGCACCGCGAAGCTCAAAAGAGAGGATCTCTGCGCTCTGGCCCTCTCTTATGGCTTTCAAGGCACCCTCTACGTATTCGGCGGCCCTTTTCAGGCACTCCTTCTGCCTCATGCTGGTGATCACAACCTCGTTGGGGGCGATATCCGGTGAGACCAGCCTTTTCAGCTCCTCCTTCAACCCTTCAACCCCCTCGCCTGTAAGGGCAGAAACCCT
>CAZQJB010000153.1:0-3680 GCA_964593115.1 uncultured Aquificales bacterium | reverse complement strand
ACTTAGGATAGATAGACGAAGGGTTCGAATCCCTCGTCTATCTAATATCTCTAATCTAAAAGAATTAGAAACTCCTTATTATCACTAAGTTCCAGAGTAAAGGATAAATAAGCTAACCCCCGGCCCATAGAGCCAGGGGTGATGGGTTGTTACTGTTGACGGGCTGCCAGGGCCGAGTTTACGTGGCGTGCGAGGCGGGACTTCTTTCTTGCCACGGTTCTCTTGTGAAACACGCCCTTTGAGCCCACCTTGTCTATCATTCTCAGGGCGTTACGAAGAAGGTCCCTCACCTCTTGCTCTTCTTTTCCTTCCTGGATTGCGGCGAGCACCCTCTTGGTCTCTGTCTTGACCCTCGTTTTCCACCCCTTGTTTCTCAGGCGGCGTTTCTCGTTCTGCCTGGCCCTTTTGATGGCCGACTTGATGTTTGGCATTCTCTCGTTATCTCCTCCTCTCTCAAAGATGGCTCGGACCCTATGCCATGCTACCCTTGGGTTGTCAACAACCAATATTGAGACGGGCCCTTTGCATCGGGGTACTTATTCTGACATTAAACCTGCCATGCTGGTTTATCCCAAGATAGACCCTGTCATCGTGCAAGTAGGGCCATTGCAGGTGCGATGGTACGGCATGATGTACGTGGTGGGTTTTCTGCTTGGCATGCTCATCATGAAGAGGATGGCCAAGGAGGACGGCGAGGTGCTCTCTTCGCAGGACGTGGAGGACCTCATCTTCTATCTCATGTTCGGGGTGTTACTGGGTGGCAGGCTGGGATACGTGCTGTTCTACAACCTGCCTTACTACCTTCACCACCCCGTAGAGGTGTTTGCCTTCTGGCACGGTGGAATGTCTTTTCACGGGGGGTTGCTGGGCGCCGTGGCGGCAGGTGCCCTATTTGCAAAGAGGCGGGGGGTCTCCCTTTGGCGGATAGCCGACTACGCGGCGGTTGCCACACCTCCGGGCCTGGGTCTTGGCCGCATTGGCAACTTTATCAACGGTGAGCTTTTCGGCAGGGTGACCACGGTGCCCTGGGCCATGGTCTTTCCACGGGGAGGACCGTTTCCAAGACACCCATCACAGCTCTACGAGGCTCTCTTAGAGGGGCCTGTTCTCTTTCTGCTGTTGTGGTGGTTTAGAAAACGCTCCCTTCCCAGGGGGGGGCTGCTTGCCTCCTTCGTGGTGGGTTATGGGGTTATCAGGTTTTTCGTGGAGTTTTTCAGGGAGCCCGATCCCCAGCTTGGCTTCGTTCTTGGACCCTTCACCATGGGCCAGGTGCTCTCTTTCTTCATGGTGGTGTGTGGCCTGCTTCTCTTCTTTTACCTACACAGGAACCTCCCAGATGGTCGCCGGGGAGAGGGTCAGTAGCCTTCAACGGTTGAAACCGGCAATCCCCAGGGGTATTGTACCTGGCTGGATAAAAGCGGTCATAATGGGAGACGGCCTGTGAGCGAAAGCGCAAAACGATCTGATGCAAAGATTCTTCGCAGAGAGAGAGAGATAGCCTTCGATATCCTCCTTGATGCCCTGGGTCCCAAAAGGGCCAACCTGCACGAGTCCCTTGCCCGGGCAGAAGAGAGATTCCAGGTAGAGGGTGCCTCAAAGGGGCTTTTGAGACAGCTTGTGCTGGGGGTGGTACAGTGGAGGGCAAGGCTTGAATGGATAGTATCGGGCCACTTCTCTGGCTACTACAAGGCCCCATTGCCGGTGAAGGTGCTAATGCTAATGGGCGCCTACCAGGTGGTGATGCTAGACAGGATCCCCTTTTACGCGGCGGTGAACGAGACGGTGAAGCTCTTTCACCCCAACCTCGCCCCCTCCCACTACAAGGCAATTCTAAACGGGGTGTTAAGGGAACTCTCAAGGGCCCCATATCCGCACGTGGGGCACATGAGAAATGCAGAGGATGCCATCTTCGTGGGTTACTCGCATCCACGCTGGCTTGTGCGCCGTTGGCTGAAGCGGTGGGGGGTGAGAGAGACTGTGGCCCTATGCAAAGCAAACTGCGAGAAGGCCCCCTTCTCCATCAGGGTGAACACGAGAAAGGTCTCACCAAGAGAGCTGAGAAAGAAGATGCGCGAGATGGACGTTGAGTGCATGCTTCACCCACTTAGCCCAGAGATGCTCATCGTGCTAACCCCCGTGAACATCTCTCTATTGCCACACTTTCACCAGGGACTCTTCATTCCCCAAGACCTGTCGTCGTGGCTGGTGCCAAGGGTACTCGACCCCAATCCAGGCGAGAGCATTCTCGACTGCTGCGCGGCGCCGGGCATCAAGACCACACAGGTGGCCGCCATGATGGAGGAGAAGGGCGAGATACTGGCCGTTGAGAGGGACCCGGACAGGTTCGAGACACTTAAAGAGACCTGTGCCCGGTGGGGGACCAAGGGGGTGAGGTTTATCAAGGGAGACATCAGGGAGGTTGCAGACCAGCTGCCAGAGGGCGGGTTTGACCGCCTGCTCGTGGATGCCCCCTGCTCTGACTTGGGCGTGATACGCAGGCACCCGGAGATCCGCTGGCGCAGAAAGAGCAGTGACCTAAAACTGTACGCCCAGAAACAGTTTGAGATACTAAGGTCGGTCTCTTCCCTGGTGAGAAGGGACGGGGTGATGGTTTACAGCGTTTGCAGCACCGAGCCCGAGGAGGGGGAGAGGGTGGTGGATTCCTTTTTGAAAGCTGATTCCCGATTCAGCCTTGACGACCTGTCTGACCTGCTCCCCGAACCCTTCAGGGAGAAGGCCAGGGTTTCTGATGGAAAGGTTTTTGTTGCCCCACACCTAATGAACGCAGATGGGTTCTTCATTGCGAGAATGAGAAGAAAGGGATGACCCTTTAGACAAGGCCATCCCTTTCCCTGGTTTCAGATCTTCAGAAGAGAAACCCGTTCTTGATGGTCAGGATCATGCCGTAGCCACCTACGATCACCACCCATGCCACCATGAGGCCAAAGACCAGCTTGCCAAACTTCTCCATCACTCACCTCCCGTGACGTCAACGCCCCTGCCCAGCTTGAAGGCTATGATGATGGGGTACGAGATCACCACCAGTCCCATCACGAAGGTGGCGAAGAAGAGCAGGGTGCTACCCCAGTCCATGTTGAGCTTGTAGGCGTAGATGCTGTAGTTGAACTTGCCAAGGTAGGCCATTCTAAGGGCCTCCCTGGTGATGGACATGCCCAGCACCCCCAGAAAGGCCACGAGGGCCGCAGGAAGCGCCATCTTCTGGGGATTGTTCTGTGCCATCATCAACACCAAAAGCACCACCACTCCAAGGGCAGCCCCGCCCAGGAAGGCGGGATTGGTCAGGAATCCCAGATTCTTTGGAAGGGTGAGAAGCCACCATACCCCAACCACCACCTGCAACAATGTGGTGTAGAGGGCTAACTTTGCCCCGGTCTTGCCCACCCACTTCAGGTAGTCTGGGTCGAAATCCTTGCGAGGCTCAAAGTACCAAGAGTAGAGCATCATGAAGATGCCGGTTATGGCGAAAGAGGGTACGATGAAGTGTAGAAGCCTCGGGATGTTCAATGCGTGCAGGCCGGTGCCGGCAGTGTTCAGCTCTTTGCCCACCAGGTACCACTTGTCCCAGCTCTCGGGGTGCAATGACTGTACCGACAGGGCGCTTATGGTGATGGCAGTAAGGGCCAGCATCACCAGGGCAATGGCCCCGAAGAACCCGTATC
>CAZQJB010000152.1:0-3687 GCA_964593115.1 uncultured Aquificales bacterium | reverse complement strand
AACGCAGAAGCAAACATCAAGGCTGTTGCTCCTTTGTTGTCCTTGACGTTTACGTAGGTCCCATGATCAAGCAGAAGCTCCACCACATCTGCGCGGCCAAACATAGACGCCCAGATCAAGGCAGTATAGCCATCGTCGTCCCCGGCGTTGAGATCAGCACCCTTGGAAAGCAAAAGCCTCACCACATCTGCGTGACCACCTACAGACGCCAACATCAAGGCTGTCATGCCATTATTGTCCCTGGCGTTGAGATCAGCACCCTTGGAAAGCAAAAGCCTCACGATCTCTGTGTGGCCCAACGCAGAAGCAAACATCAAGGCTGTCGCTCCTTTGTTGTTCTTGGAGTTAACATCCGCCCCAACGGCAAGCAAAAGCCTCACGCGGGGAAGATCCCCCTTTTTTGCTGCCCATATCAGATCCTGGCTGGGGCCGGCATAAGCCGCAAACGCCCAACACACCACCATCATAAGGCCCAACAGGCAACACGCCACCCTAACTTTCCCGTTTCTCATGAATCTTTCCCCCTCCTTCCCGCCTGTCAAAATCACTCTTCGCCTATGGCTCCACCTTAGTTTCACCAGCCTGTTTTGCCCGTACCAGTTTGGAGAAAGGCTAAACCAAGCGTACCTGCCAGAGACTACCGCCTCGCAACTATCAAAACCTCACATTACACACCCAGGTCTATTTGTAAAGTGCGTTCGACAAAAGCTCCTCTATCTCTTTAACCCTATCTTCCCGCCCCCTGGCGCACGCAGAGTTGCCCAACGCCATTCTCGCCGTGTGAGCGCCCAGCAAGGCGTAAAGCCGTTTCAGCTCGGTATTGCCCTTCAATGCCTCAAGGTGTCCCTGCACGGTCTCGAGATCGCCCCTCATTATGGGCCCGGTTATGGCCTTCTCTACCCCCAGCCTCTCCATGTTGGCCACCGTTCCCGAGAGAAGAGAGAGAAGCCCCTTTTCGGCAAGCTCTTGCGAGAAGCCAAGCTGAACCATAAGGCTTTTTGCCTCGTGAATAAGAGTGATAACGTAGTTGCAGGCCACGCAGGCGGCAAGGTGGTAAAGGGGTTTCTGCTCTGGGTCTATCCTAACCGCCTTCACCCCCAGGTCCAAGGCAACCCTTTCTCCAAACCCTATGCCCATCTCGTCTCCTTCAAGGGAGAAGACAGAGCGAGATATGCGGCCAACGGCCTCTTCAACATTGGCAAAGCTCTGAAGGGGATGAATAGAGAGCCTGGGCCTGTCACCAAGCACGGCAGACACCTGCGAGCCACTGGTGTGGGCAAACACCGTCTCGCCTGGCCACCTGAACCTTTCTGACAGCCCCCGGGCAACGGCCCCTATGGAGTCGTCGTTGGTGGTGATGAAGACGGCATCTGCCTGGTCAACCGTATCCTGGTCAAGACCCATCTTAACGGCCCCAAGCATCTCTACGGCCCTATCGCAGGCGGAACGGTCAAGGTCGTCCACCGCTAACACCTCATAACCAACGCCCTTCAAGGCAACCGCCATGGCGGTGCCAACCCTGCCCATGCCAACGAACACCACCTTTCTCACAAAGAGACCCTCTTCAACACAGCCCCTGCTATGGATTCGGGGGTGAGACCCACCATCTCTCTCAGTTGCTGCTGGCTGCCGTGGGGCAGGAAGACGTCGGGCACACCAAGTCGAACCACCTGCCTGTCGCCTCCTAATAACCCTGCCTCTGCCAGAACTTCGAGAACCCCTGACCCGAATCCACCTGCCAGGGCGTTCTCCTCAACGGTGACCACAAGGGGACACCTCTGGGCCTGGGCGGTGATAAGCTCAGCGTCCAGCGGCTTAACGAACCTGGCATCCACCAGCGAAGGGTTAAGCCCCTGGGACTCCAAGAGTTTCACCGCCTCTACGCAGGCGGCGAGGGTGTGCCCCACCGACAGTATCAACACCCCTTCCCCGTCCCTCAACAGGCGGCCCTTTCCAATCTCTACCCTCTCGGGCTGATTGGAAACACCAACCCCAGTAACCCTGCCCCTGGGATACCTGACGGCCACAGGTCCATTGTGGTTCAGGGCCGTGGCAAGCATACTGGCAAGCTCCTTCTCGTCAGAGGGGGCCATAACCACCAGGTTGGGAACTGCACGAAGGTAAGAGAGGTCGAACACCCCGTGGTGGGTGGGACCGTCGTCTCCCACTATGCCGCCCCTGTCAACGGCAAACACCACCGGCAGGTTCTGCAGGGCCACGTCGTGAATCACCTGGTCGTAGGCCCTCTGCAGAAAGGTGGAGTAGATGGCCGCCACCGGCCTCATACCCTCAGATGCAAGACCTGCGGCAAAGGTGACAGCATGCTGTTCTGCTATTCCAACGTCAAAAAACCTTTCAGGAAACCTCTTTGCAAACTCCGCCAGCCCCGTGCCGTCGGGCATGGCAGCGGTTATGGCCACTATCCTCTCGTCCCTCTGGGCAAGTCCTATCAGGGTCTCTGCAAACACCTGCGAGTATGTGGGGGCGGTGGAGGTGGAGAGGGGACGACCGCTCTCTTTATCGAAGGGCCCGACACCGTGAAAGAGGCTGGGGTTCTCTTCGGCGGGGGGATAACCCCTGCCTTTCCTGGTCAGAACGTGAACCAGTATCGGCTCGCGGGCCTTCTTCACCTGTTTAAAGGTTTCAACCAGGTCCTTTATCCTATGGCCCCTGATGGGCCCAACGTACTTGAAACCCATCTCCTCGAAGAGGATCCCCGGGGTGAAGAACCCCTTCAAGGCCTCTTCTGCCTTCTTCACGGCCTGCACCAGCTTGTCACCACCTGGCTTGTCATTGAAGAGCCGCTTAACCTCGTTTCTTATGCGCAGGTAATAGGGATCGGCAAGGCGGCGTGAGAGGTACGACGAAAGGGCCCCCTTGGTGGGAGATATGCACATCTCGTTGTCGTTCAGCACCACCACCAGGTCGGTCTCGGTCTGCCCGCCGTGGTTCAATGCCTCGAAGGCCATGCCCGCACTCATGGAGCCGTCGCCTATCACCGCCACCACCTTCCTGATTCCCCTTTGAAGGTCTCTGGCCACGGCCATTCCCAGCCCCGCCGAGATAGAGGTGCTACTGTGGCCCGTGCCAAAGGGGTCGTAGATGCTCTCGCTTCTCTTGGGAAATCCAGAAGGCCCACCCATTGAGCGTATCTTGCTGAACTCCTCGCGCCTGCCCGTTATTATCTTGTGGGCGTAGCACTGGTGGCCCACATCCCAGATGAGCCGGTCACGGGGGGTGTCGAAGCAGTAGTGCAGGGCAAGGGTGAGCTCAACCACCCCCAGGGAGGGTGCAAGGTGTCCACCCTGCCGAGCTATAACCTCAACTATGTACTCCCGTATCTCCTCTGCCAGCCTTCTCAGCTCGGCGTAAGATAGCCCCCTTATGTCGGCAGGCGAGTAGATATCCGGCAGGTACTCCATCACGACACCCTCTCAAGCAGCATAGAAGAGATGGCCTTCAGCCTCTCGCCCCGCTCACCCAGGGGCTCAAGTGCTGCGCAGGCCCTCCCGGTGAGCGCCCTTGCCTTCACTAAAAAGAGCCCCACCCCCCACACCACCGCATCCCCCCATCCCCATTCCCCATTCCCCCCGCAGGGGCCGTTCGCGAACGGCCCCTACGCCACATCCATCACCTGCCCGCACCCACACACCCCAAAACCCGCCGCATCCCACCATTCCCATTCCC
>CAZQJB010000151.1:0-3706 GCA_964593115.1 uncultured Aquificales bacterium | reverse complement strand
GGAATAGGCAGGGGTGGGCCTGGCTTTGGGTTGAGCACAGGGGCATTACCAGACATGAAGGATGGGCGCTGCTTTCCCTTGGGACCCTTCTTCCTGGTGTTGAACTGCGAGATGATGTGGGCGTTCTTTGGAGGAGCCTCCTCTTTCTTAGGTTTGGGCATGTCCAGAATCTTCACGTAGATGGGGCGCTTCTCTTCTTGTTGTTCCTTCTTTTTCAACATCTCCGGAACTGGCAGGGTAGAGGGCAAAAGGGGATATATGATGAGAAAGAGGAGGTGGAGTAGCACCGATAAGGCAACGAAGGGAAGAATGGAATCTCTCTGGTTTTGTGCTTGTGGGTACACCTGGGTTCAAGGCTCCTGGATAACGTCAACGTCGCCTGCATTAACCACTATCCGGTTCCCCCCCTCTCCCCGGATCACCAGTCCCCCTTGCGGGGTGACCTCTTCTGCATACCCCGTGAATCCTTGTTCGGTTTTCACCCTGCGTCCCAGGGTATAGCTCATATCCCTCCACCTTGAGAAGAGTTCAGTGGCATCGCCCCCTGCGCATTGCCGGTAGAGATTCTCCACCTCGGTGACGAAATGGGCAAGAATGGTGGACCTGCACCAGCGTTGCCCTGTCTCTCTCAGTAGAGATGTGGCCCTATGCTCTATCTCAGGCGGAAAACCCCCGGTGTTCACGTTAAGCCCCACACCCAGCACCATCCAGTCCATTCTGTTCCCCTTGCTCTCTGCCTCTACCAGTATGCCTGCTAACTTTCTTCTGCCCACGAATAGGTCGTTGGGCCACTTTATCCGGGCATCTATTCTGCACAGGTCTCTCACCACACCTGCCAAGGCCACTGAGGCCAGCATGGTGAGCCTTTGTGACTCCGACATACCCATCTCAGGCCTAAGGAGAAGCGAAAGATATAGACTGGCACCTGCAGGGGAGTACCAGCTTCTCCCCCTTCGGCCACGCCCGCTTGTTTGTGCTTCTGCCACCACCAGGGTGCCCTGACCGGCCCCTTCCCTGGCCATCTTGGCACATACAGTGTTCGTGGAGTCCACAGTGTCCAGGTAGTGGTAAAAACGGTGATCTGGTACTAAAGTCCAGCAACCCTCACCACGTACCGCCTTTAGCCGGGGCAAAAAGAGGGCAGGGTGAAGAATGTCCTCTGTCTTCACCAGCCGATAGCCCTTTCCCCGCTCTCTCTCAATGGGGATTCCCGACTGGGATAGGGCTTTCACCCACTTCCACACTGCTGCCCTGGATATGCCCGTGGCCCTGGCCATCTCTTCTCCCGATACCCACCGGTTGGTATTATCGAAGAGCATACCTCCCATCACCATCCAGGGGGGTAACGTGCTTAGGGGCTCCTTGCTCTTCAAAGGCATGCGGGGCGTATCCCTTTCACCTCCAGCTGAAAGGTCTTGTTGCCGTTCCACAGGTTTAGTTTTGGATACACCGCCAGGTCAACCCTGGTATTCTGCACAATGGATAGAGCATTGCCCATGTCAAACCCTATGCTCTCTACCCTTACCTTTCCACGTTCAGCCTGGAACTTAAGGTGGTTTTTGCCCACTATCTTGGCGTTGTGAACGCTCATCTCCCTCATCAGGAATAGAGGCCTGGGATTGGCCTCGCCGTGGGGCTCCAACATCTTTAGCTCGTTCAATAGCCTGCTGTTTAAGTCGTTCATCTCGAGCACCGATTCGAGTTCGAGTATGCGCTCTCTAACATGGGCTATCTCGCAGGAAGCCGCTTCTCTAACCGCCTCTTTGAAGGCCTCGGCGTTCTCTTTGCGTATGCCGAACCCTGCAGCCTTCTTGTGACCACCGAGTTCCTCTAACAGGTGAGAGCACCGTGAGAGTATCGAGAGAAGGTTAACCTCTCCCCAGCTTCTTGCAGAGCCCCGTCCCTTCTCGCCGTTGTAGAAAGAGACAAGGGCAGTGGGCCTTCTCAGCCTGTCTGCCACCTTTGCCGCCACGATGCCGATCACACCGGGATGCCAGCTCTCACCGATGAATACCGCAAAGGGCTCTTTTTCGTCCATCTTCTCTGCCTGCCTCATCACCTCTCGCAGTATTCCCTCTTCCGTCCTTTGCCGTTCCTGGTTAGTGGATTGAAGCCTCTTTGCTATCTCCAGGGCATCCGCCTCGTTCTCTTGCAACAGCAACTCCAAGGCGGGCATGGCGTCACCCATTCTGCCCGCGGCATTAAGCCTAGGGGCAAGAATAAAGGCTATCTCCCAGCTTGTTATCTCTCCCTTTCTGCCGGCGACCTTCATCAGGGCCGATATGCCCGCCCTCTTTCTCTGTTCGAGCATCTTCAGTCCGTAGCGGGCTATGAATCTGTTACATCCTATTAGGGGAACCACGTCTGCTATGGTACCCAGCAGGGCCAGGTCCATGTACTCGCGAAGCACCCTCTTCACCCCTTCGTCTCCTGCGGTCCTTGCTGCCACTGCCTCAACAAGTTTCAGGGCCACTCCCACCCCTGCCAAGGGGTCTGCCGAGGGGAGCAGTGCAGGGTCGAGAATGGCCAGTGCCGAGGGCAGCTCAGGGGGAGGCTGGTGATGGTCGGTGATGATCACGTCCATTCCCAGCCTCGATGCCCTCTCAACCTCCTCTAAGCTCGATATACCACAGTCCACTGTGATCAGCAGATTAACACCCTGGTGGTGCATCTGCTCCACTATCTCCATGGAGAGCCCGTAGCCCTCTGACAACCTGTGGGGTATGTGTGGAATAACGCCACCCTTCCCAAGGGAATGGTTGAGAGAGAGAAAGTGGGTCAGTATGGCGGTTGAGGTTATGCCGTCCACGTCGTAGTCCCCGCAGATACCTATGGTCTCTCCCGTCTCAAGGGCCCTGGTTATCCTGTTTACGGCCTCCTCCATCTGGGGGAACAGGGCAGGGGAGTCCCAGTACTCCCTGCCAACCTCCATGAACCTTCTGGCGTCCTCGCCACGGGTTATCCCCCGGTTCACCAGCACCGATGCCACCGGCCTGCAGATGTTGGCCTCCCTGGAGAGCCTCTCTACCAAGGCAGTTTCGCTACCCTTTACAATCCACCTGCTGAACTTCTCCATTTGTAGGCTCCTATCATCTCTGTGACCTCTTCGTGGTAACGGTGAGGCCTCTTGTAAACAATCAGGGGTGGCGCCACCCTGGTCTCTCCCTTTTTGCCCCCTTTTACACCCTCTACGAACACCAGCTTTGCTTCCTGGTCCAGCATGGGGTGTATGAATCGCACGAACTTCGGTTCTATGCCACCCTGCCTCATCTCGTTCAACAGGTCCACAGTGCGTAGGGCGTCGAATATCATTCCGAGCCTGCCTCTGAACTTCAAAGCGTAGAAGGCGTTTTCTACCAAGGTGCTCAGGTTTCCATGGATCTCGTGCCTGGCTATGGCCTTCTCTATGTTGGGATTGGTGCGTCCAGACTTGCTTCGGTAGTAGGGGGGATTTGTGATGACATAGTCGAAGCTGTCACCTTCTACTATCTTTGAAAGGTCGGTGAAGGAACCCTCTACCACGCGTATGTGTTGGGATAGACCGTTCTTATCGGCGTTTCTCCGGGCCCTTCTGGCAAGGGCCCTCTGTATCTCCACAGCGCATATTCTCACCATTGGGAACCTTCTTGCGAGAATGAGAGAGAGGACACCGCATCCGGTTCCCATGTCCAGCACCAGGCCCCTTGGGGGAGGTGAGGCCATGGCG
>CAZQJB010000150.1:0-3725 GCA_964593115.1 uncultured Aquificales bacterium | reverse complement strand
ATTTATTAATGGGGCTCATCATGGCGATGAAGCAATTAGCGCAGAAATAGCGTTTAGGGTAATGATAATCGCCTTTTTTATTGGTCTCAAACACCAGTAGATCATCTTTAGAGCTGTCAATAGTATTGTAGTAGATATGGCTCTGGTATGGTTCATGCCGGCTTATTAGAAAATCTATAACCCTCTCAATATCTTCATGAGATATATCCCATGATACATCTTTTAGGTGTTCTATTATTCCAGAAGGATATATCTCATCTAACCTTCTATTTATAAAGATCGGAACCGCATCAGCTTTCAATATTGTGGATTCTTTGATCTCGCCGTCTCTAATCACAATACCATCTTCAGAGATAGCTATTATAGTCTCAATCGGCATATTCTTAAATCCAAACTGCTTCTTTATTCCAAGGATTTTTACGCAGTCCCTCAGTTTCTCTCTGTTATCTTGAAGAAGCTTCCTGAGAAGAAGCGCTTGTCTTTCTACTTGGTGTACAGGAGAAGGCATTCCTGTCCACTTGCCATTAATAAACCTTGTCCATTCTCCTTTATTATTTATTTTCACCTTGGTGCTCACGCTCTTGGACTCAATAATAAAAATGCCTCTTGTATGAATAATTAGATGGTCTATCTGGACATAAATATCTCCCAACACATTAAGGCGCAACCCGTTTATTATATGAACTCTGTCATCATCCAAGAAGTAGCTTTTGAGCAGATAAGCCATCCGCTTTTCTGCCTTTATGCCCCTCTCAAGCATAGGAGATTTTGCCTGGCTATCATATGTCTTTAGCGATATGAAATTCCGCATCTCAGACCGCCTGTATATTTAATTTATCTCCTGACTTTTGTGGCATGAAAAACCTATGCACTGACTTTAAACCACCGGATTCCCATAACAATATGCTGAGCGAGATCGCTCTCCCTTGCTGTTCACCATCCACTCGTCACTATTCACTATTCACTCGTTACTGTTAATTCACTCGTCACTCTTAAACTTAGTGACCGCCATCAACCTGCAACCCTCCACACCGTCTTTCCTCCCGGCTTGTCCTCTAACACTATGCCCTTATCTTTCAAAAGGTTGCGAATAGCATCTGCCTCGGCCCAGTCCTTGGCCCTTCTTGCCTGGTTTCTCTTCTCCACAAGGGCCTCTATCTCATCCTCGGGCAGGGGGAGTTCCCCTGGCCTGGTGAACCAGCGGGAGGGCTCCTCTCTCAGTATCCCGAATATCTCCTGGCACTTGCCCACCAGGCGGTCCCACTCCTCTACGGCAGCGGCCTTCTCTGCCACGCTGTCTCCCGACAGGTTTATGTAACGGTTCACCTCTCGGGCGCCCTCGAACACCTTTGCCATGGCAAGGGCCGAGTTCAGGTCGCTAAGCATCGCATCGTCGAAGCCCTTGGCCTTCTCTTGAAGCGCCTCTTTCAGCCTCTTGCCCTCTGCCGACAGGCTCCCCCTTGAGCCCTTAAGCTCTTGGCGTGCCCCCAGGGTGCGGTAGAGGCGGTTCATGGCCTCGTGGGCCTCTTTCAGTGACTCCTCTGAGAAGTCTATTGGTGTCCGGTAGTGGCTGCCCAAAAGAAAGAACCTGAGAACCTCTGGGTGATACCGCTTCACCATGTCCCTGATGAGGAGAAAGTTGCCCAGAGACTTCGACATCTTCTCGTTGTTCACGCTGACGAATCCGTTGTGCACCCAGAACCTTGCAAACTGCTGGCCCGTGTACGCCTCTGACTGGGCTATCTCGTTCTCGTGGTGGGGAAACACCAGGTCGAGACCACCTCCGTGGATATCAAGGGTGGCCCCGATGTACTCCATGGACATGGCAGAGCACTCGATGTGCCAGCCGGGCCTGCCAGGTCCCCAGGGGCTATCCCAGGCAGGCTCCCCTGGCTTCGATGCCTTCCACAGGGCGAAGTCCCATGGGTTTCTCTTCTCTTTGTCCACCTCGATCCGGGCCCCTGCCTTCATCTCCTCCAATGTGCGCCCGGATAGCTTTCCGTACTCCTCGAACCTGGTCACGTCGAAGTAAACGTCTCCCCCTACAGAATAGGCAAAACCCCTGGCAACCAGGCCCGACACCAGCTCGATCATCTGGTTTATGTGCTCGGTCGCCTTGGGTTCAACGTCGGGTCTGAGCACCCCGAGGGAGTCCATGTCCTGGTAGAAGGCCTCGATAAACTCCTCTGAAACCTCCTTGTAGCTCCTGCCTTCCTTGTTTGCCCGGGCGATTATCTTGTCGTCCACGTCGGTGAAGTTGCGCACGTAGTTCACCTGGTAGCCAAGGTGTTTCAGAAACCTGTAGAGCATGTCAAAGAAAAGGGCTGAGCGGGCATGGCCAATGTGGCAGTAATCGTAAACGGTGACGCCGCACACGTACATTCCCACCCTGGGGGCGTGCAGCGGCGAGAACTCGTCCTCTCTCCTGGTCAGGGTGTTGTAAAGCCTCAATCCTTTATTCATTGCAGCCTCCAGAACCTGACGGCATTGCGCACCTCCTCCATGGTGGTCTGGGCTATCTCCCTGGCCCTCGAGGTGCCCTCCCTAATTATTCCCGTCACCTCACCACGCCTGGACTCCCACGACACCCTTCTCTCGTAGATGGGCTCCATCTCGCCTCTCAGGTGCTCCATGAGAAGCCTTTTGCACTCTATGCAGCCCCACCGGGCACCCTTGCAGTTCCCCGTGATCTCACCGTGCAAGGACTCTGGGGTGAATGCCTCGTGAAGGGCAAAGACCGGGCAGAGGGCCGGGTCTCCTGGATCGGTCTTTCTCTTGCGGTTGGTGTCTGTCACCATGGGGCGTATCTTCTCCCACACCTCCTCCATTGAATCCGCAAGGTAGATGGCATTGCCGTAACTCTTGCTCATCTTTCTGCCATCCACCCCGGGCACCTTGGGCGTGGGTGTCATCTTTGGCTGGGGCTCAGGGAATATCTCTCCGTAAAAGTTGTTGAAGCGGCGGGCTATCTCGCGGGTCAGCTCCAGGTGGGGCAACTGGTCCACACCAACGGGCACGAACCTGGGCTTGTAGATAAGAATGTCGGCCGCCTGCAGCACAGGGTATCCAAGAAAACCGTGGGTTGCCAGGTCTTTACCCTTAAGCTCGTGCTTCAAGTCCTTGTAGGTGGGGTTTCTCTCGAGCCAGGATACGGGGGTGAGCATGGAGAATATGAGGGCAAGCTCGGCGTGCTCCAGCAACTGGGACTGCAAGAAAAGAACGCTCTTGTCTGGGTCGAGCCCTGCCGCCAGCCAGTCGAGAACTATCTCAACAGACCATTCCTCCATCTCTGATGTGTCTGCGTACTCGGTGGTCAGGGCATGCCAGTCTGCGATGAAGTAGAAGCACTTGTGGTCGTTCTGCAAGGCCACCCAGTTCTTCAGGGCCCCAAGGTAGTTTCCAAGGTGCAGCCTTCCCGTGGGTCTCATTCCGCTAAGCACTCTATCCTTCATTTCTCGGTCCTCTCAGTCTCAAGGGTTGGGTTAAACAACGCCGAGAACTCATAGGAGATAGAGGGATTATCGTCAACCTCGGCGGTTATGGCCTTTGTAACCAGGCTTCGGTAGCCGTGTTTGTCCATGTGAGCTGTCTTCACCCGCGACCCCTCAACCCTGTGGCCCCAACCTTCTGGTTTGCCTCGACTATTAACCCTTCTCCAGTGAATGTGGAACTAATGTTGCAGGACATACGCTTGCCATGACATCCCCCCTTGGCTATAAGGTCCC
>CAZQJB010000149.1:0-3734 GCA_964593115.1 uncultured Aquificales bacterium | reverse complement strand
AGGAGACCATTGCGGAGAACACAGCCATTCTCATGGTTCCACTGGCCTGAGTAGGGCCTTGTCCCCCCTCTTGTTTTCCTTGTTTTGCAAGGTGAGAGGCCCCCAAAGGGGGGCCTTCTTCTCTCGTTACCCGGTCTTGAACTCCTCCATGAGGCTGGTGAACCTCTCGAAAAGGTACCTTGAGTCGTGGGGTCCAGGTGAGGCCTCGGGGTGGTACTGGATTGAGAAGGCGGGGATCCCCCTGTGGCGAATCCCTTCAACTGTCTGGTCGTTGCAGTTGACGTGGGTCACCTCCACCTCGTCACCAAGTGAGTCCATGTCAACAACGAACCCGTGGTTCTGCGAGGTTATCTCTACCTTGCCCGTGGAGAGGTCCTTCACGGGATGGTTTATCCCGTGGTGGCCGAACTTCAGCTTGTAGGTGGTGCCCCCCATGGCCAGTCCCATGATCTGGTGTCCCAGGCAGATACCCCACATGGGCACCCGTCCCAGCAGCTTTCTCACCTCGGCAATGGCGTAGGTGAGGGGTGCCGGGTCTCCTGGCCCGTTGGAGAGAAAGACGCCGTCAGGGTGCATATCCATCACATCCTCGGCAGGGGTGGTGGCAGGAACCACTGTTACCTGGCACCCGGCATCCACTAAGAGGCGCAGGATGTTCCACTTCACCCCGAAGTCGTAAACCACCACCTTGTACTTTGGTCTTCTGGGGCCTTTTCTGTATCCCTCTCCCAGATCCCAGTCGCCCTGCTCCCAGGTGTAGGGCGACTGGCAGGTCACCCCTGATGCGAGGTCCCGGCCCTCCATGGGAGGGAACTCCCTGGCCTTCTCAACCAGTCCCTGGGGGGAAGAGACCTCTGAGCTTATGGCCCCGTTCTGTGAGCCGTGGTCCCGTAGCCTCCTGGTTAGCTCTCGGGTGTCTATGCCCTGTATTCCGACGATGCCGTGGCGTTCAAGGTACCCTTGAAGGGACTCTTCGCTTCTGAAGTTGCTGGTGATACGGCTTGCCTCTTTCACCACGAATCCCTCAACGAAGGGCCGTTCAGACTCCACGTCCTCGCTGTTCACCCCGTAGTTTCCAATTAACGGATAGGTCATGGTGACTATCTGTCCGCTGTAGGAGGGGTCTGTGAGTATCTCCTGGTAGCCGCTCATGCCGGTGTTGAACACCACCTCGCCCACGCAGGTGCCCGTTGCTCCCAGGGCCCATCCCTGGAACACCCTGCCGTCTGCCAGTGCCAGCCATGCCCTTCTCACGGTCTCTCTCCCAGGGCGTAACGCAACTCTCCCTCTACAATGGTGTAAACCGCCCTTCCCTTCATATCCCTTCCTATCCACGGGTTGTTCTTTCCCTTCGATAAGAGCCCCTCGGCAGAGGGAACCCACCTTATGCCTGGGTCGATGACAGAGATGTTTGCTGGCTTTCCCGCAGCTATTGCGGGTTCCGTGAGTCCCAACACCTGGGCCGGTGCTATTGTCAGGGCCTCCACCACGCGGAGCAGGTTTAGTTCACCCTTCTCCACCAGGGAGAGCAGCACGGCAATAGCCGTCTCTATCCCGCTTATTCCAAAGGCCGCCTCGTCGAACTCCAGGTCCTTTTCTAACTCACTGTGGGGGGCATGGTCGGTTGCAATAACCTGTAGGGTTCCGTCTTGCACCCCCTCCACCACCGCCTGCCTGTCCTCCTCTGTGCGCAGGGGGGGATTCACCTTGGCGTTGGTGTTGTAGCCCTCCACCTCTGAGTGGGTTAGGCAAAGGTGGTGTGGGGTTGCCTCGGCAGAATAGGGTATTCCAAGTGCTTTTGCCCACCTGAGCAGCGAGACCCCCCGTTTTGTACTCACGTGCTGAATGTGGACGTGGGACCCCGTCTCTGCTGCCAGTAGAAGGTCCCTTGCTATCATCGACTCCTCTCCTGCCGCAGGCATACCCTTCAGACCCAGCCTGGTGGAGACCTCTCCCTCGTGCATGGAGCCCCCCCTGGTGAGGGATAGATCCTGGGGGTGTGAGAGAACGGGCTTGCCCAGCCCCTTTGCGTATTCCAGGCCCCTTCTCATCATCTCAGAGTCGGCCACCGGGTTCCCGTCGTCAGAGAAGGCCACGGCCCCCATCTCTGCCATGTCACCCATCTCTGCCATGCTCTCGCCTTTCAAGCCCTTGGTCACTGCCCCCACGGGGTGCACCTTTGCCTTATTTGCCTCTTTACCCCTCTGGATAATGAAGGCGGTGATGGCCCCTGTGTCGTTCACCGGCATGGTGTTCGCCATGCAGCACACCTGGGTGAATCCCCCTGCCAATGCGGCTGCTGCCCCTGACGCAATGGTCTCTTTGTACTCGTAGCCAGGCTCCCTAAGGTGCACGTGCATGTCGATGAGCCCTGGCAGCACCAGTAGCCCATCCACGTTCAGCACCTGGGCATCTGCCTTTTCGATGCAGGGCTCCACGGCGGTGATTGCGCCGTCTTCCACCAGCACGTCCATCACCCCGTCGGTATTCGAGGCAGGGTCCAACACCCTCCCCCCTTTCAGCAGCAAGGTTCTATTCATCTTCTCTCCCGTCAATAGGCGTCTTCCTGGGCCCTCTTCATGGCCTCCTCGCCGGTGAAGTCGTAGATGTAGATCCACAGGTCGTGGGGGTTGCCAAACAGGTCCCTGGCCAGCCTTGGTATCACCGCCACCCTTTCAAAGCCCAGTTGCTTCAACATGGCTGCAGGTGCGAGCTGGGAGGAGAGAATCTCTCCCCACACCTTCTCCTTTCCCTCTGCCCTGGCTATGGCCATGAGTTCCAAGAAGAGGGTGCTGCCCAGTCCCATGCCCCTGCACCGGTTACAGGTGACGCACCGTATCTTTGCTATGCGTGACGACCATCCGAAGTCCGAGCGGTGCAGGGTGGCCTCTCCGATGATGGAGCCCTCGTCGGTCACCGCCACCAGGGGAAGAACCCTCTCGTAGTTTATCTCTTTGCACCACGACTCAATGAGAAACCGGTCTTTCACGTTGTGTTTCAAGAGCATCATCTCTTCTTCCGAGACAGAGGTGAGAAAGAACTGGTAGAGGGGCTCAACATCCTCCTCCCTGAGGGGGCGCAGGGTGACCGTCTTGCCGTTCTTCAGGGTCACCCTCTTGGGATATATTTCGGACAGCAGCTCCATCTCGCACCTCCTTGTTCGGCTTCAGATACCACCGTGGGTCACCTCTGGTCAACGACGGGATGGCTGCCCGTTGTTGAAAAGTGCCCCACCATTTGCAACTCTTTGCAGGTGGGACTACCTTGTTTTTTCGGGAGGAGACACAATGGCCTTTTCCAAGTGGAGGGAGCCCAAGGCAGGCAAGGCGTTCTGGGCGATCATCGCCGCAGTTCCCATTGTGCTGGTGTTGGGACTCTTCTTGCTGGCAGTGATTCTGAAGCACCTGAAATGAGACTGAGCGAGTGCATACTGGTGTTGTACGCCCTTCTTGGAGTGGGGGTGGATACAATAGAGGGGTTTAAGTCTGCCTTTTCGAACCTCGAGGAGATGTTTGGGGCAGGCGAAGATACCTTGGTCTCGGTGCCGGGGCTCGGTCCCAAAAGGGCCGCCAGGCTTCTTGAGGCAGACCCCCAGGGGGTGCTGGATGGTTTGCGAAGAGAGATCGAGGAGGCGGATTGTAAGGTAATGACCGTGGCGGATAAGGGGTTTCCCCCTGCCCTGTGGAAGGTAAGGGACTCTCCAGCTGCCATATTCTACCAAGGGGATATTGGGT
>CAZQJB010000148.1:0-3759 GCA_964593115.1 uncultured Aquificales bacterium | reverse complement strand
CTGTAAGGTCTTCACACCAAGCTCGTGTTCGGAGGGGGATAATGAGTTACAGGTTGATTAACCGGCTGGCGGTGACGCTGCTGGCATTGCTGGTGTGCGGTGTATCTCTTTCGTCTTGTCTGAAGGGGGAGTCATACAAGGTATGCATACTCCAATGGGGCGAGGCCAATGCCTACGATAGGTCATATTCGGGGCTGATGGACGGCCTTGCAGGGTTAGGGTACCGTGAGGGCCAAAACATCAAGATAGAGCACGTGGTGGCAAAGGGTGACTACGAGCTGGCAAAAAACACCGTAAGCGAGTGGCTCAAGGATGATCCCAGCATAATAGTGACCATTGGCACCAAGGCGTCTTTGGCGGCAAAAGAGGTGCTCAAGCCACAAGAACCCGGGATACCCATGGTGTTCACCGCCTGCGCATTTCCTTACCTCACGGGGATCCTGGACACCTACGGCCCCCACAAATGGATAACAGGGGTAGGGGCCGAGATACCCGTGAGCAACAGGGTGGCCCTGCTGCTACAGGCGTTTCCGCGAATAAAGGTGGTTGGCATCCCTTACTTCAACGTGAACCCCCAGGCGGTGATAACGGCAGAAGAGACCGCCAAGAAGCTCAATAGAAAAGGGGTGAATACGATACTTCTACTGTTCAATAAGGATGTGGAAGCAGAGAAGTTCAATAGGGAGATAGAGAAACTGGCAGACAGATGTGACCTGATCTACATGCCCACCGATCCCGTGCTTTACCGTTCTCGCACGCTCAAGACGATAATCTCCACAGCCATGAAGAGAGGCAAGCCGGTGGCTGGGGTGACCCTGAAGTCGGCCCAAGAGGGCGCCGTGCTGGCCTACTATTCGGACTTCTACGAGGGGGGACGCGAGGCGGCATCCATGGTGGACATGGTTCTGAACGGCAAACCCGTTGAGAGCATACTGCCCCATCCCACCGAGAGCCGGCACATCGCCGTGAACATTGAAAGCAGCAACCAATTGGGCATAACCCTGCCCAGGTCAATACTCGCAAAGGCTAAAAAGCTTCTGTAGCTGTAGCGGACGGGAGAAGAAACTGCCAATGCTACCCAGGAGAATTGTTCACAGGATGCTGGTGATAATTCTTCTGGCATCCCTTCTGCCCCCCCTTGTCACTGGGGCCATAGTCTATCTGCAGCGGGACAATATGGCAGAGCACTTAGAGAAAGAGATGAACGCCCGCTTCGCAGAGATAGAGAAACGGGTGCGAGATAAGATGGGGGAGGCGGGAAAGACCATAGTGAAGCAGAAGGCCATGGACCTCGCCCTTCAGATAGAGATGTACCTGAAACTTCATCCCTCAACGATAAATGATTTGTTAAGTGACAAGAGATTCAAGGCCCTTGCCGTGCAACCGGTGGGTGAGCGGGGTTACACCTTTGTGATAGCCCCTGCCCTGCGCCTCACCCTGGCCCATCCGGATCCCAAGGTCTCGGGCCACGTATACACCAAGCTCATCTCTGGCTCACCCGAACTGGCAGAGATGTTCAAAAAGGCCCAAAGGGGCATTCCCGTCATGGGAACCTACAGGTGGGCATCCCCCTCAGACACCCCTCCCCCCATCAAGTTAGCATTCCTCTTCCCCGTTCGGGTGAGAACCAAAGACGGGGTGATGCTGATGGCAGGGGCCACATCGCCGGTGAAGGAGTTCATGGTGCCGTCCACCATATCCCACGAGATGTTTGAAGGGGCAGCGTTGAGAATGAGGCGGTACGTTTACAACGGGCTGAACGTGATGATGCTCTGGGTGGCCGTGATCTTTGTATGCTCCCTGGTGGTGGGGTGTACACTTGCCTACTACCTCGCCTCTCACCTTAGCCAGCATATAACCGCGGTGAAAGAGGGCATGGAGCAGGTGAACCGTGGAGACTTGTCGGCAAGGGTTGAGGTGCGAGAGAATGGGGAGCTCAAAGAGCTTGGGGCCGCTTTCAACTCCATGGTGGAGAGGCTGAAGGAGTCCACCATATCCAGGGAGTTCTTAGAGACGGTGATACAGTCACTGCCCTCGGGGATAGCCTTGGTGGACAAGGGCCTGAGGGTGCTCTCGTGGAACAGGGCCGCAGAGGAGATAACGGGGTTCTCGAAAGAGGAGGCGGTGGGCAAGAGCCTATGCCACATCCTGAAGTTCACCCAGCCCTCTCCCACCTGTGAAAAGGGCGAGCTGTCCTCAGAGCCTGTGGAGGGAGAGATGGAACCGGTGGAGAAGACGGCGGTATCCAGGACAGGTGAGAGCATACAGTTACTGCTGCAATTCTCACGGCTCCACCACGTGGCCCACAGCGAAGCCGCAGGTATCATCAGCTTCATCGACATAACCACCCAGAAGCAGCTTGAGCAGCAGTTGTCCCACGCCCAGCGCATGGAGGCCATAGGGGTGCTGGCAGCAGGGATAGCCCACGACTTCAACAACATGCTTGGGGCCATAATGGGCAACCTCAATCTAATATCCATGACCGCAGATGGAGACGGTAACCTCAACGAGATAAAAAGTTACGCCGACTCTGCCGAGAAGGTGGTGCAGCAGGCCGCCCAGGTCACCAAGAGGCTTCTCGCCTTCACCAGGCAGGCCCCGGTGGTGATGAGAACCATGAATCCCGGAGCCGTGGTGAAAGAGGCGGTGGAGATTCTCTCCCGGACAATAGACAGAAGGATCGCGGTTAAGGCCAACCTGCAGGAGAACCTCTGGAAGGTTCAGGCCGATGCCTCAGAGCTTCAGCAGGTGCTGATAAACCTGGGCATAAACGCCAAGGACTCCCTGATGGACCGCATGGAGGGCAGGTGCCCCCACTCCACCTCGCTGAAAGAGGACCCGCCTGAGATCACCATCTCTGCAACCAACGAGGTGATCCACGAGTCTTACGTAGAAGACCACCCTTACGCAAAGACCGGAAACTTCGTGAGGTTATCGGTGAAAGACAACGGCTGCGGCATGGACAAGGCCACCATATCGAGGGTGTTCGACCCATTCTTCACCACCAAGGAGCTGAGCAAGGGCACGGGGCTTGGCCTTGCAACGGTCTATGGCATGGTGAAGCAACACAGGGGCTGGATCACCGTAGAGAGCGAGTTGGGTAGAGGAAGCGAGTTCACCTTTTACATACCAGCAGTCACCCTGGAGAAAGGTAACAGTGTAGCCACAAGGCCGGAATGCACCATTACCAAGGGGCCATGGAGAAAGAAGGACGGCTCACCTTTGAAGGTGCTATTGGTGGACGACGAGTCCTTCATCAGGGAGATAGGCCAGACCATTCTGGAACACCTTGGGCACGAGGTTGTCCTGGCCAAAGACGGCGAAGAGGCCATAGAGCTATACGAAAGGGTTAGCCCCCATGTGGTATTACTCGACCTAACCATGCCAGTGCTCTCAGGCAAGGAGGCTCTCAGACAGATACTGGAGAAAGACCCCAAGGCAAGGGTGATAATCTCGTCGGGGCACGCCTTCGACAGCTCCGCAAAAGAGCTGATAGAGATGGGGGCCGCCCTCTACGTGCAGAAACCCTACAGGATAAAGGAGATAAAAGCGGCCATCGAAAAGGTGGTGCAGGGCGACTGAGATACTGAGATGCCGTTTCTCCGCGCTGCCCCACAGCCTCTCAGCCCATCTCAAGCCCAAGCTCACCGGCAAGCATCCTGCCGGCCTCTACCGCCCCCATGCGCAGGGACCAGGTGACGGTACCCGAGAGGGGGGTTGAATCAGGATTTATCTCTACCACCTGACCCCCCGCTGCAA
>CAZQJB010000147.1:0-3764 GCA_964593115.1 uncultured Aquificales bacterium | reverse complement strand
TGGGGATTGTGCCCGTGGAGAACTCCTTGTTTCCCGGATCCTCCCTCTCTGGGGAGTAGCCTAAAAAGAAGTCTTCACCCACCCTGAGCCCGGTCTTGGCGAGAATGGGTAGCATCTCCTGGTCGGTGGTGCCCGGGTAGGTGGTGGACTCCAACACCACAACCTGGCCCTTATGCAGTATGCCCGCTATCTCCCTGGTGGCCGAGAGCACGTAGGAAAGGTCGGGCTCCTTGTGCCTTCCCAAGGGCGTGGGCAGGCAGACAAGAAGGGCATGGGCCTCGCCAAGCTCACGGTAGCTGATAGTGGCCCTGAACCTGCCCATCTTCACCTGCTCTTTCAGGAAATGGGCATCAACGTGGCCTATGTAGCTCTCTCCCCTGTTGAGCATACCCACCTTCTTTTCGTCTATGTCGAAGCCCAGCACGGTGAAACCTGCCTTCAGGAACTCCCGGGCCAGGGGCAACCCCACGTAGCCCATGCCGATTATTCCCACAGTGGCCTGGCGACGGGAGATAAGCCCAATGAGACGGGTTGCGGTCTCGTTCATCTCGTACCTCTCATCTGTCTGGTTCATTTCGTCTGTCTCGCCCTTCTGGTCTATCTGGTCTGTTTGGTCTGTCTCGTTTATTTGGTCTATTTCGTCCGTTTCGTCTGTTTCGTTCATCTCGTCTATCTGGTCTGTTTGGTCTGTTTCATTGGCTTGGTCTGAGGGATGGGGACGGCGCATGGCCTTGGTTTCCCGCCCCTTAATCACGCCCGTATGCGTCGTCGAGCCTCTCTATGTCGTCCTCGCCCAGGTACTCCCCTACCTGCACCTCTATGATCTCGAGAATGTTAGCAGTGGTGTTCTCGAGCCTGTGCACGGCCCCCACTGGCACGTAGGTGGACTGGTTTGGCCTTAGCACCTCGCTCTTTTCACCCACGGTGACCAGGGCCTCCCCCTTCACCACCACCCAGTGCTCTGAGCGGCGGGAGTGTCTCTGCAGGCTTAGGCGCTGCCCCGGCCTTACCAGCACCTTCTTCACCTTGTACCCCTCGCCCTCTTCTATCACCGTGTAACTTCCCCAGGGCCTGAAGACGGTGACCCCCTGCTCCACCTCTGGCCTCCCCTGGGCGGCAAGGCGCTCCACCGCCTCCCTCACCTGCTGTCCCTCTCCCCGGCGTGCCACCAGCACGGCATCGGGGGTCTCCACCACCATGGCGTCCTTCATGCCCACGGTGACCAGCAAACGCCCCTGAGAAACCATGAGGCTGTCACTGGTCTGTACGGGCAGCACGTCACCCTTAACCACGTTGCCATCCCCGTCCATGGGCAGCACCTCGAAGAGGGAGTCCCACGAGCCCACATCGCTCCATTGGACTTTAAGGGGCAGTGTGACTATTCTGTCAGACCTCTCCATCACCGCGTAGTCTATGGATATGGAGGCCAGACGGTGAAACTGGCGAAGCATGGACTGGTAACCCTCGACGAGTAGTTTCCCCACCTGCGGTAACCACCTCTCGAACTCAGCGGTGATGGTGGAGATGGTGAAGGCAAACATGCCGGAGTTCCAGAGAAACCTGCCTGAATCGAGGTAGCACCTTGCGGTGGACTCGTCGGGTTTCTCGGTGAACCCCTTTACATTGAAAAAACCGGGGGCCCCAGAAACAGGCTCCCCTATCTCGATGTACCCATAACCGGTCTCTGGACGGTCTGGGGATATGCCAAAGGTGACAATGCTGCCGCCCTTTACCACGGACTCAATACCAGGCATCAGGGGGACAAAGGCATCACCTGGCTCCACGTGGTGGTCAGAGGGGGACACGAACAGGGGCTCGTGGGGGTCACATCCCAGCACCTCGCGGCAGTAGGCAACGCCCAGGGCAATGGCAGGGGCGGTGTTGCGGGCAAGGGGCTCGAGGACGAGGCGTGAGATGCCCGTACCCTCAAGCTCGTGGATCACGTGAAACCTGTACTCCTCGTTGGTGAGCACCACCACGTCATCGGGCCCCACCATGGTGAGCAGCCTCTCTGCCGTCTCCCTAAGCAGCGAGACCCCGCCCATGCGAAGAAACTGCTTGGGAAACCCCTTTCTGCTCAGGGGCCAAAGGCGGGTCCCCGAGCCACCGGTGAGAAGAAGAACCTTCATCTAAGTTACAAGAGCACCTGTCATAGAAGATACGGGCAGAAGGGTTAAAACACCCCCAGCACCTTCAAGAAGGTGCCTATGGCACCAAGGGCCGAGAGACCAACCGCCAGAGAGAACATCTTGATGGTGAAACTGCGCAGTTGCTCGTCTCGCCTGTCGAGCTTCTCGTTGAGCCTCTCTATGGAGTCCACTATCTGGTTCAGCCTTAGCTCTATCTGCTCAAAGCGCTTGTCAACCTGCTCGAATCTCTTGTCAACTTGCTCGAACCTCTTGTCAACCTGCTCAAACCGTTTGTCAACCTGCTCAAACCGTTTGTCAACCTGGTCGAAACGCTTGTCCACGTAGGCCCTGAACTCGGTGAAGCGGTGATCAACGTAGCGCCTGAAGTCCCGCTGCTCCTCCCTGAGCTCCTTCACCTCTTCCCTGAGTCCGTCTATCTGGTCCTGCATGTGGTTGAACCGGGCCTCGAAGTAGCGGGAGGTGGGTATGATGTTGGCCACAAGCACGTCAACGGTGCTCTTGTCAAGCAGAAGACCCTCGTCCCTCTGGAACTCTTCCATTCCTGAACCCTCCTAATGGGTAGATACTAAGGGGATTACCACAGTCTGTCAAGGCAAGCCAGAAAACCTGAAGCCGGGCAGCCTTCGGCCTCCTGGGGTCTGCCCCAGGCAGGAGAGGCGGTAACGTTCACTACATGAACAGAACCACCACATCTTGTCAAGCTACAAGGTGACAAATACCACATCCTGAATCCCTTTGAAAGCCACACCGGCAGAAAAGAACAGGGTCACAAAGAAACAGGGCAAGAAGCAAGGCCCTGCTACTGCTAACCGCCTGCCTGCAACCTCTCTTTGCCCCAGTAGCCCCAGAGGGCCAGCACCACCCCCACCACAATGGCGCTGTCGGCGAGGTTGAAGGCGGGCCAGTGGTAGGCCCCAATGTGAAGATCGATGAAGTCGATCACCCGGTGGTAGATCAGCCTGTCCACAAGGTTGCCCACGCCTCCGCCCAGCACAAGACCCAACCCCACGCGGGATAGCGTGTTTTTAAGGGATAACTTTCTGAGTAGTTGAAATATCACTGCCAATGCCACCAGGGAGGCCACCAGGAAGACGGTGCCCGAGCGGCTTCCCACGTACATGCCGAAGGCCCCCCCGGGGTTTCTCACCTGGGTCAGGCTCAGAAAGCGGGAGAGCACCAGGGTGGTCTTGGTGGAGAGGTTGTGCACCACCCACACCTGTGCCACCCTGTCGAGTACAAGGACCAGCAGGGCAAGGAGTAAGGGCAGTCCCCAGCGCCTCACTGCACCACCTTGAGACACCTGCTGCAGATGGTGGGATGCTCTTCGCTATCGCCCACGGTGGTGGAGTAAACCCAGCAGCGCTCGCACTTCTCGCCGGGGGCCCGCTCAACCGAGATGGAGAGACCGGGAAGATCCTCTGAGACGTAACCCCCCTCGCCAACAGGGGCGTACTCCACCTGAGACACGATGAAGAACTCCCTGAGCACCTCGGGGGAGAAGCCCTGGAGCATGGTCTTCACCTTCTCGCCCCCGTGTATGGTGACCGCAGCGTCAAAGGGATGGCCAATCACCCCGTTGCGCCTTGCCTCTTCAAGGGCCTTGGTAACCTCTTG
>CAZQJB010000146.1:0-3775 GCA_964593115.1 uncultured Aquificales bacterium | reverse complement strand
GTGCTTGAGATGGTGGGGATGCCCAGGGAGGAGGTTTACATAGCGAACATCTTGAAGTGCCGCCCCCCCAACAATCGAACCCCGGCCCCTGAAGAGATAGCCGTCTGTATGCCCTTCTTACTGAAACAGGTGGAGGCGATAAGACCAAAGGTGATCTGCGCCCTGGGAGCAGTGGCCATGAACGCCCTCATGGGAAGAAAGATGTCAATAACCAAGGTTAGGGGTAGCACCCTGGAGACACCCCACGGCTACACCCTGGTTCCCACCTTTCACCCTGCATACCTGCTAAGAAACCCCAACGAGAAGAAGAGGTTTATCCAGGATCTCCAGATGGTGAAACGGATGTTCTACGATGAATAGGCACCACGCTGTAAAGCCGTGTGCCCGTCTCACCACAATGGTGGCCCTTTTAGCCATCATCTGCCTGGCACACCCGTGGAGAGCCAGGGCCACTATGCCCTCATGGAGAGACGTTGGACGCGAGATCTCTCTTCACCTCTACTTAGCCGCCAGGCATGACGCCCTAAGGCTGGAACCGCAGACTGCCATAGAGCGGGATAGGAAGGCATTGGTATTGGCATTTCTTGGCAAAAAGCTGGGCGAGAAGAACTGGTTTTTCAGGTTGAAGGGGATACCGTCATCCTCTCCCTACAGGCAGGCTGCAGACCTTCTGCTGGAAGAGCAGATGATCGTTCCAGAGAGTATCAGGGGCTCTTCAAGAAGGCCTTCACCTTTCATGAGAAAGTTCTATTCCCTCTGGCGCAAGGACAGGGTAAGGGCACTAAGGCTACTGCTCTGGGCCCCTGGCATCCCTGAGAAGAGAAAGGCCGTACAGATCGCCTTTAACCGACTATTCTACGAAGGCGAAGACAACATGGTGGTGGCCACCTACAACGCCTTCAAGTCATTGAGGCGATCCGTATCCAACATCGAGAAGGTGGCCCTGGCCCACTGGCGCCAGGGAGAACTGAAAGAGTCTATTAGCTATCTGGACATGGCGCTAAAACGGGCTCCATGGAGGAAGGACCTGTTGTTCTGGAAGGCAAGGGCCCTTCAGCGAATGGGCAACCTTAGCGGCAGCGTGAGGCTGTTGAGGCAGGTGGGCAAGGGAATGGAGGGTGGCTTCTACCAATGGTACTCAAGAATGCTCCTGGGACTGGTAGGTTACCGGGGAGAGAGGTGCAAAGAGAAAGTGGGCTACCCTGATCCCGTCCTCTATGCCATGGCAGAAAGCGGGCTCCTTAAGCTCGGAAGGAAGGTTCTGAAAGATAAGGTTATCGAAAAAAGGCATCCCAACCTGGTAAGCTCATCCACCATCTATCCCTACCAGAGCATGCGCCTCTCTTACCTGCACAGCGAGAACGGTGGGCCATGCACACGATACCCAAGACCCTGGAGGGAGCTGGTTAAGGGGTTTGCAGACCTCTACGGCATAGGGCCAGAGATGCTCTATGCCCTAATCAAGGCCGAGAGCTCGTTCAACAGGGTGGAGAGGTCTTACTCAAACGCCTTGGGGCTCACCCAGGTGCTCCCATCCACGGGAAGATGGATAGAGAGACAGCGCGGCAAGGGCTACCGTCTATTTCCAAACCAGAGCTTCCTACCCTTTTTCTCGCTACAACTGGGAGGTTGGTACCTACACTACCTGGAAAGGGAGTTCCACCGCCGTTGGCCCCTCGTGGTTGCCTCTTACAACGGGGGTCCTGGACGCACCAGAAGGTGGCTGAGAACCTATCCCAATCCCTACATGGAGGAGGTTGCTGTCTTTTACCCCCGCAGCGAGACCCGAAGGTACGTGAAGAGACTTTTCATCTACCAGCTACGCTACCTGGGGGCTTCCCCCCGCAGCGAATAGACAAAGGCAAGCACCTTTGCCACAACCTCGTAGAGCTCGGGGGGTATCTCTTCGCTAAGGTCCAGCCTAAGCAAGAGCTCCACCAAAGAAGGATCCTCCTGTACAGGCACGCCATGCTCCCTGGCAAGCTCTATTATTTTTCTGGCAACCTCGCCTCTCCCCTTGGCCACCAGCCTTGGGATCTCGTCCCCCTCGTGGGGTTTGTAACGCAAGGCCACCGCCTTGTCTGTTCCCTTTTTTGCCATAGCCCTAAGCCCTCGTCTGTAAAAGGTACGGCCGTTTCACCTCTATGGGAAGGTCCTCTTTCGAAAGCTGCCTGGAGACCCCAACCTCCACCCTGGCCAGGTTCACCTTGGCACCCGAGAAATCCTCCTTCAAAAGTGGAAGAGCATCTTCAACCAGGTCTTTACTCTCTTCCCGCTCTACCCAGAAGAGCATTTCGAGACGGCGTGCCTTCTGGGCATAGGTGAGGTCTATGCGAATGGTGCCGATCTCAGGGGGGGAGGAGAGAAGTGTGAGCCTGAACCAATGCTCTCCCTCTGCATCATCCTGGGACACTGTCATGCGCCACTCGTCTATCCTGTTCTGGTAAGAGACCACCAGGGGCACAACGAAGAAACCGGAGTCGAGGGTCTGGGCGTTGAGTAGCTGGTGACCACCAATGCTCTGTAAAAGCTCTTTAGCAGCATCCACCACGCCTCCACCCCCACCCCTTGCTACCATCTTTGCAAGCTGCAGTTTTAGATCGTTCTTGAGCTCATCGGGGGGCAACTCTCCCTCAACAACCTTCGCCATGCGAGCCTCTGTAGATAGACCGCTGTTGGCCATAAAGCCCTTCAGGGTGCGCATAAGAACCCCCTCGCCTTTGTCCGCCTGCACCAGGGGGAGGTGCTCAACCACTCCCTGCAGCTTCGAGAAGAGTTCTCCCCACCCCTTCATGGAACCCAGCTTTGCCATGAATCCTCTCAAGGGTGCGTCATCCACAAGCCTGAGCCTGAGCTGGGGCAAGAGGGAGGCCACCATCACCTTGATGGTGGCACCGGGCTTCACTGTGTGGGCGGCATCCCAGGTGGCCTGGGTCTCGAAGCTGCCAAAATCTATTATCACCTTGTTCCCCTCAACCTCCATCACCTTTCCCTGGAGCATGTCTCCCACGTCGAGCTCCAGGCCTGGGGGTGGTTGGGTTGAAGCATCTATTGTGAACCTGCTGGTTGCCGGCCATATCCGTATCGCCAACCTCTCTCCTCCTTTGAAAAATGGTACATCGGATTCGCTATGCTCTGCAACAACACCCGTCTGGTCAGTCTCTGCTTCAGTGCCCCCACCCTTTGGGGACAAGGGGGCGGTGTGAAAAGGCGAGTGGGACTCGGGCTCGCCGGGATCTGGCTGCAGAGTTACGGCGACACCTGGCATCCCCTTCTCACCAGTAGAGCTGCCAGCACGGGAGGGCCCCTGCTCCGCACCCACGGATGCCTTGGCATTAGAATCCACTTGGTGGAGTTCTCCAGCTCCCTGGTCACCTAAAACCTCGTCGGGAACCTGGGGGGCAGTGGTATCCCCCACGGCAAGCTCTTGTACCACCTTTAGCAATAGCAATCCCAATATCTTAGTGGTGTCACCACCCTGGAACACCTCTTTCAAGATGGTCAGTCCTTCCTCTCCAAGCCCCTTAACCAGAAGGCTTTTCAACCCTCCGGAGTGTTCAGAGGGAAGGGCATCCTCAGGAACTGTTCCCTCGCCGTAGAGGGAGAAGAAGGGTTCGTCTCTAAGCAAAGCCAGTGCAGATTCAGAGATCTGGGCCTGCGAGAAGATTGCTGCCAGTCTCTCTGCCACTTGGGACTCCACGGGGGCCTCAGACATACCCCCCTCCACAACCAAGGGCTGCCCGTCAACACCGGCCTTGGGAGTAGGCACAGAGTT
>CAZQJB010000145.1:1045-3804 GCA_964593115.1 uncultured Aquificales bacterium | reverse complement strand
GAGGCTCTTGTGCCGCTTAACCGGCGCCGAGTCGGCCATGGTGGTGAACAACAACGCGGCGGCAGTGTTGCTGGTGCTGAACACCCTTGCCAAGGACCTCGAGGTGGTGATCTCGCGGGGAGAGATGGTGGAGATAGGCGGCAGCTTCAGGATACCCGAGGTGATGGAACGTGCCGGGGCCATACTGAAGGAGGTGGGCACAACCAACCGCACCCATTTCTCAGACTACCGAAACGCAATATGTCCAGAGACCGGCCTGATTCTCAAGGTGCATCCCAGCAACTACAGGGTTATGGGCTTCGTTGAAGAGGTATCTTTGAAAGAGCTGGTGGCTCTGGGCAGAGAGGCAGGAATACCGGTTTACCAGGACCTTGGAAGCGGGAGCTTAGTGGACATGAGGCTAAAGGGGCTCCATGAGCCCACGGTGCAAGAGAGTATCAAGGCGGGGGTTGACCTTGTCTCGTTCAGCGGTGACAAGCTGCTGGGTGCTGCCCAGGCTGGGGTGATCCTGGGAAGGTTAGAGCTGATCGAGAGAATACGTAGAAACCCGTTGAACAGGGCCCTTCGCATAGGCAAACTCACCCTGGCTGCCTTAGAGGCCACCCTTAGGCTCTACCTGGAGAGTGGGACTGTGTGGGAGCGGCTTCCTGTGTTGAAGATGATTTCGACCCCTGTGGAGAGCCTGATGGTAAGGGCATCGAGGGTGGCCGAGAGATTAAGCGGCCTGTCTCACCGCGGCTTCGTTATCGGTATCGAGAGGCAGAGCTCTGCCGTGGGAGGTGGTGCCCTGCCCCTGGTGGAGATGCCCACGGTGGTGGTCACCCTGCGAAGGGAGGATATGGCTCCCCAAGAGGTAGAGGGCCGGTTGCGCCAGGGGGACCCCCCTGTAATCTCAAGGGTTCAAGAGGGCAGGGTCTGCCTTGACGTGCGTACAGTTACAGACAAAGAGGTGGAGTTGCTGGTGGGAGCGGTGATGGAGGCTCTTTCGAGTTGAGGTACGTGGTTCTGGGTACCGCTGGTCACATCGACCACGGAAAGACCACCCTGGTTAAGGCCCTGACAGGAATAGACACTGACAGGCTGAGGGAGGAGAAGGAGCGGGGCATAACCATAGACCTTGGCTTTGCCCATCTAGACCTCTCTGGGGGCCTCAGGGTGGGCATAGTTGACGTGCCAGGCCACGAGAAGTTCGTTCGCAACATGGTGGCCGGGGTGTGGGGCATAGACCTGGTGATGCTGGTGGTTGCCGCAGACGAGGGGGTGATGCCCCAGACAAAGGAGCATCTCGAGATCTGCGAACTCATCGGCGTGGGAAGGGGGTTGGTGGCCGTCACCAAGGTGGACATGGTGGAACCCGAGATGGCCGAGCTCTGCGTTCACGAGGTTAGGGAGTTCCTGAAAGGCACCTTTCTCGATTCTGCCCCTGTGGTGCCGGTCTCCGGCGTGACGGGCCAGGGCCTCGCCGAGCTTAAGGCCGAGCTCTCGAGATTGTGCCAGTCGGTGCCGTCTCGCTCGCACCAGGGTGTGTTCAGGTTACCGGTTGACCGGTCCTTCATCATGAGAGGCTTTGGCCTGGTTGTGACGGGAACCGCCATCTCGGGGATGGTGGGTGTGGGCGACGAGGTGGAGATTCTGCCCATCCACAAGGTACCCAGGATAAGAGGCATACAGGTGCATGGAAAGACGGTTGAAAAGGCCTTCTCTGGACAAAGGGTGGCCATAAACTTCAAGGGAGTAGATAAGGGCGAGATAGAGAGGGGATTCCAGGTGGTCACCCCTGGTCATCTGCGCGAGTCCACCTTTCTCGACCTTCACCTGAGGTTGCTCAGTGATGCCCCAAAGGTGAAAGACCTCACCCCGGTTCACTTTCACTGCGGCACCGCCAGTGTTGTGGGCAGGTTGAAGCTGCTCTCGGGCAAACCGGTGATGCTTCCTGGCGAGGCGGGATTCGTAAGGATACACCTGGAGAACCCTGTGGTTGCCGCACCTGGTGACCCCTTTGTGGTTAGGCGTTTCTCGCCTGTGGTCACAATTGGTGGTGGCACAGTGGTTGACAGCAATCCCGGCGATGAAAGGTTGTCACGGTCCATGCTGAAAGAGAGGCTTGAACACCTGTTTGGACTCGACGAGCAGGGCAGAGTAGAGGCCTTCTTGAGATGGGCAGGAGAAGGGGGAATGCCAAAAGGCGAGTTGAGGCTCAAGGTGGCCGATTCCCAGTCCCTCGAGGATACCTTATCGGCCCTGGGTGAGACCGTTGTGGTGATGGGAGACCACCTGTTCCACCGGGAGGGTATCAGGGCCCTGAAGGCCAAGACCAGTAACTTTTTACATGGATTTTTCGAGAAGAATCCCCTTGAGCAGAGATGCTCGAAAGAGGTTCTGGCCCAGAACCTGTGGAAGGGCGACCAAAGGGTGTTCAACGGCATACTGGAGTTCATGGCCAGGGATGCGGATTTCGAGGTGTTGAAAGACGGTGTCGTCCTTAGGTCAAGGGAGAAGAAGGGGAGCATCTCAGAGGAGGATAAACGGGGATTGGCCGTGGTGCTTGCCATGCACCGCAAGGGTGGATTGACACCGCCTTCTGTAAAGGAGATGGCTGCCAAGACCGGGCTTCCCGAGGCTAGGGTGAAGGCCTTCGTCAAGCTGTTGATGGATACGGGCAGACTGGTCAGGGTCTCCCAGGAGTACTGCGGGAGCAGGGAACCGGCACAGCAGCTCGTGGAGCGGGTGCAGCTCTTCTTCATGGACCACCGCGAGAT
>CAZQJB010000145.1:0-1035 GCA_964593115.1 uncultured Aquificales bacterium | reverse complement strand
AGCAAGGGTGTTACCTACAGGGTGGGCGACGTTAGAAAACCGCGAAGGAGGTCTTGAGTTTGACCAGCTTCGACCTGCATCAGCTCAGGATATTCGTTGAGGTGGTGGACACTGCCAGCTTTTCGCGGGCCGCTGAGAATCTTATGATCTCTCAACCCACGGTTAGCATACACATACAGAACCTTGAGTCTGCCCTGGGGGTCTCGCTGATTGACCGCGTGTCCCGCAAGGCGCTTCCCACCGAGGCAGGCCAGAGGCTTTACCGCTACGCCAGGTTGATTCTAAGGTTGAGCAATCGTGCCATGGACGTCATGCAGAGCTACAGGGACACTGTGTCTGGAGAGATAACAGTGGCGGCCAGCACCATACCTGGAAACCATCTATTGCCCCGTTACATAGCCAGCTTCTCTAAGAGGTATCCAGAGTGCCGGGTGAAGGTGAGGGTCAGCGACTCCTCCAAGGCCATGGCAAAGGTTCTAAGGCGCGAGGTTCCACTTGCCTTTGTAGGTGCCAGGTCTCCAGAGAAGATGCTGGAGTTTCATCCCTTGGTGTCCGACAGGTTGGTGCTGGTGGTGCAAGAGGGACATCCGCTCTCCCAAAAGAAGAGCGTTGGGGTACGCCAGTTGTTGGATTATCCGATGGTGATTCGCGAGGAGGGCTCTGGCACCAGGTTGAGGTTCGAAACGGCCCTTAAAGAAGCCGGTATCTCGCCAGCGTCACTCAAGGTGGTGGCAGAGTTTGGAAGCACACTTGCCCTGCTTGAGGCGGTACGGTCAGGGGTTGGTGTAGCAGTGGTCTCTCACTTTGCGGTGGAGCCACCACCCGTTGGGTTGGCCATGCTGGAGTTCGAAGAGGTGCGGGTCAACAGATGGTTCTACATGGTGACAAACAGGCGCATGACACTCTCGCCTGCGGCAGGGCGGTTCGTTGAGACTGTCAAGATGGAGACCATGGGCTGAGCTAAGCACCACTGGTTCAAAAGAGGGTACCACCTTACCATGCCAGAGCCAGGGTGTGAAATGAGATGGGGAATTT
>CAZQJB010000144.1:0-3837 GCA_964593115.1 uncultured Aquificales bacterium | reverse complement strand
CCCTGTTTCTACCAGATTTCTTGGCAGCATATAGGGCTTGGTCTGCCGCTGCCACCAAGGTGCCTGGGGTTGTCCCCAGGCTCGGAACCATGCTTGCCACGCCCAGGCTGACGGTGATGGTCTTAGCCACCGGCGAGGCAGGGTGCGGAATGCCAAGCTCTATCACCTTCAGGCGTATCTGCTCGGCCATCTTCTGGCCATCAGCCACCGGGGTGCCGGTTAGTAGCACCACGAACTCCTCGCCGCCGTAGCGCGCCGCAAGGTCCCCTGACCTCTTGGCAAAACCCTTTAGCAGGTCTCCCAGTGCCCGCAGACACTCGTCCCCCGCCTGGTGTCCCTGGCAATCGTTGTAGGACTTGAAGTGGTCCACGTCGAGCATCAGCAATGTCACGGGGTAACCGTGGCGCTGGGCCCTTGCCCACTCTGCCCTTAGCGCCTCATCGAAAAATCGCCTGTTGGCGATCCCAGTGAGGCCATCCTCGTATGAAAGCTCTTTTAGCCGGGTGTTGGCACTTTCGAGCTCTTGTTTCTCCCGTTTCAGTAACAAGGATTGTAGAAACACCTTTCGATGTTGACGCTCAATGATGTAGGCGGCTACCATCCCCATTATGTTAGTTGCCACCAGTCCCAGGGTGTTGTTGAGAAGATGGAACCTGTCGCTACCAATCAGCCTTAGTTCACCTGCCAGGTAAAGAACCAGGATACCCCATCCTGCAACAGATGCTTGGGGAAGCCGGAATCCGAACAGCACGTAGGCAACAACAGTGGTAAGCATCAATCCGCCGTAGTACAGCTGTGGATCGTGAACAGAGGTGATCAACATGAAGCCGATAATGGCAACACTGACAGTCCACATCAACAACAGGATAAGCTGCGGCAGGTGCCGCTCCCACCGGCGAGAGAAAGATAGGGCCACCAGTAGTAGCAGGACGGGGCCAACTATGAGGTACCGCAGGCGCCACATCTCTGCAGATAGGTCCGGATACAAGAGAACGTCCAGCACACCGAATAGAAAGAATACAACCACACTCACTATGAGTGCGATCCGGGTCTGCTTTATGGTCTGTTCGTGCAGGAAGATGCGAAACCTGTTCTCCAGAGAGGGAGAAAACCTTAGGCGGGACACCCCTGCCGACTCCTGTCCCAACATCTCTTTGCTATGAGCCTCAGCGATAGTACCCACGCCTTTCACCCTCCATCACGCTAGAACACATGGCGCCAGACCATTTTTCTGTCCCAAGATTCAAGAACCGAGCCTCCCTCATTCACAAGGTCGGGTAATGGCTCTTCCTAACCTGGAACCCGTAACTATTTACTCACCCTTCTCATCTTCAGAAGAGAACAGTAGAGGCAGGATCTTTAAGGCCCGCTTGTCGGCAAGCGAGTAACATATCTTGGGGCCGTCTCGGCGGGAAGAGATGATGTTCTGGCTCTTCAGCACCATGAGGTGCTGGGATACGTTTGCCTGGGGCAGTCCCAGGGTCTCCCACAGCGACTTGACGCAGAGCTCACCTTCCATCAGGGCCCTCACAATCTTCAGCCTGGTGGGATGGGCAAGGGCCTTCAGGTACTCCGAGGCCTCTTCGCAGCAGTCCTCTTCGTAGAGCTCGGCGGCTATGACCCCTTCTGTCTTATCCCTCTCAGACATGGCAGCCATGATGCCCTAATAGGATGTAAATATCAAGCCTCTCTCTTGAGAAGTGCCTCGCGTATGGGCTCAACAGGGGGCCTTTTGCCCGCAAAGATCTCGAACGACTCTATGGCCTGGTGAAGCAGCATGGAGAGCCCGTTGGCGGCAACAAGCCCCCTTTGCCTTGCCGCCTTAACAAGGGGGGTGTCTCCCCTGGCGTACACCATGTCGTAAACCAGGGAGCCCTTGGGCAGGTCCTCTACTTGCACAGGGGGCATGCTCTTTCCATCGGCACCCACCACGGTGCCGTTCACCACAAGAGAGACCCTGGGTAACACCTCTGCAAGGGCCTCAGGGCTCCACTTTAGGGGCTCTATTCTGTCTTTAAGTATCTTTATCGCCTTTTCTCTGCGTACCTTGCCCCTGTTGGCCATCCAGATGGTGTCAACCCCGAGTTGGCTAAGGGCAACCACAGCGGCCCGTGCAGCGCCACCTGCGCCTAAAACCAGGGCGTTCTTGCCCTCGCCCTGGAATCCGAGCTCTGCCACGGCCCTCTTAAATCCCGCCACGTCGGTGTTGTAGCCTATCAGCTTGTCTTGCTTGGGTTTAACGGTGTTCACAGCCTGCACCTCATCTGCCTCGCCACCGCAGATGTCCATCTCGTGGTAGGCCATCTCCTTGAAGGGCACGGTCACGTTGAAGCCCATGAAGTTCTCAAGAAAGCAGAACCCCGAGAGTATCTCGCTCAGGTACCCCTCTTTTCCGTGAAAGGGCAGGTAAACGGCGTTGATACCCAGCAAGCGGTACCCTGTGTTATGGATAAGGGGCGATAGGGTGTAGTCTATGCCCACACCCAGCACCCCTGCTATTTTCGTCCTTCCGTCTATCTCCATCAGCCAACTATCTCTAACTGGTTGAAGAAGTAGGCGATCTCGGTGGCTGCGGTCTCAGGCGCGTCTGAACCGTGCACCGAGTTCTTCTCGATGTTAAGGGCGAAATCCCTTCGTATTGTTCCCTCGTCGGCCTTGGACGGGTCAGTGGCCCCCATGAGTTCCCTCCAGCGGGAGATAGCGTTCTCCCCCTTCAGCACCATCACCACTATGGGTCCAGACGACATGAAGTTGGTTAGAGAATCGAAAAAGGGCTTGCCGCGGTGCACCGCATAGAATCCCTCTGCCTGGGCCTTGGACAGGTGAAGCATCTTCATGGCTGCCACATGCAGCCCCCCCTTGTAGATCCTGTCGATTATGGCTCCCGCCAGTCCCCTGACCACCGCATCTGGCTTGACTATGGCAAGTGTTCTCTCTTCCATACTTTAATCCTCCTGTTCTCTCGAAGCTGTTTGGGCCTTTGTGCTCCCTGGGCGGCATCTTTACCCCAAACCACTCACAGAGTGCCACAAGGTGAGGGTGAATTTTTGTGATACCACAATCCCTTGCGATTGAAGAGGGGGTGGTATAACAAGGGGTCGTATTAGACGAACGAGGAGGACCGTATTTATGGAGGTATCTACGGCGGCGTTGTCCATGCACCCCCTGCTTGCAATGCTTCAATCAACGGGCCCGGTGGTTAAGGGGGTTATTCTGTTACTGTTGATCCTATCCTTCACCAGTTGGGCCAGCATGCTCGTGAAGAGCATCCAGCTACACAGGATGGCCAAAGAGGACCGCTCTTTCATCAAGACCTTTTACGGAGAGCGGGACTGGAGAAGGCTTTACACCTTGTCAAAGATGTTCAGAAGGGGGCTGGCCCCCGTCCTCTACCGGGAACTGGCGGGGGTGGTGAGCAGGAGAGATCCCGACCTTCCCCCCCTCTCTCCCCAGAGGGCCATGGTGTGGGAGAGGGTCGTGGAGCAGGTGATACTGATAAACCGGGCAAGGTTGCAGTCGTGGTTGGGGTTTCTGGCCACAGTGGGCAACACCGCCCCCTTCATAGGCCTCTTCGGAACGGTGTGGGGCATCATGAGGGCCTTTCACGAGATAGGGGTCAGGGGTTCTGCCAGCCTGGCAGTGGTGGCCCCAGGCATATCAGAGGCCCTGATAACCACCGCCCTGGGCATAGCCGTTGCAGTGCCTGCAGTGGTTGCCTACAACCACTTTCTCGCCAAGGTGGAGCGGATCGAAGACGGGCTCAGGGCCCACGCCTTCGAGTTTATGAACGCCATGGAAGGGGCAGATGAGGAATAACAAGGGCATGGTTTCGCAAAT
>CAZQJB010000143.1:0-3840 GCA_964593115.1 uncultured Aquificales bacterium | reverse complement strand
GTGAATACACCGTCCACCTTGGTACCTTTAAGCAGGATGTCTGCCCCTATCTCGGCGGCCCGCAGGGCGGCGGCGGTATCGGTTGTGAAGAAGGGATTGCCAGTTCCTCCCCCAAACAGAACCACACGCCCCTTCTCGAGATGCCTGATGGCCCTGCGCCTTATGTAGGGTTCTGCCACCTGCCTTATCTCTAAGGCGGTCATCACCCTGGTTGGCACCTCCATCCTCTCGAGGGTGCTCTGAAGGGCCAGGGTGTTGATGATGGTGGCCAGCATGCCCATGAAGTCACCGCTGGCCCTCTCTATTCCCCTGTCCATGCCTGGCAGCCCCCTGAAGATGTTACCCCCACCTACAACCACCGCTATCTCTACCCCGCCCTTCAAGGCAGTGGCTATCTCTTCGCTAACCCTTTGAAGGGCCCCTTGTGAAAGGCCTGCCTTCTTCTCCCCTGCCAACACCTCTCCGCTGAGTTTCAGCAAAACCCGTTTGTAAGAGACGGCGGCAGGGGTATCGTGCATCTTCTACCTCTCTCCAAGCTGAAAGCGGGCAAACCTGCTGACTTTTATGTTTTCCCCCAGTTTGGCAATGGTCTCTGATATCCGGTCAGAGACGGTCTTGGAGGGCTCTTTTATGAACTTCTGGTTCAAGAGGCAGCTCTCTTCGTAGAACTTTTTAAGCTTACCCTCTACTATCTTGTCTATGATCTTCTCGGGACGGCCCTCGTCCAGCGCCTGGGACCTGTAAATCTCCTTCTCTTTCTCCACCACCTCAGGGGGCACGTCTTCGGGGGCAAGGTACTGGGGTGCAGCAGCGGCTATGTGCATTGCAACATCCTTAACCAGCGCCTTAAAGTCGTCTGTTCTGGCGACAAAGTCGGTTTCGCAGTTAACCTCTACCAGCACACCTATCTTACCCCCCATGTGGATGTAAGAGCCTATGACACCCTCTTTAGTCTCTCTGCCCGCCCTCTTGGCAGCCGCTGCTAATCCCTTCTTTCTGAGTAGATCCACGGCTTTATCGATATCTCCACCGGTCTCCACCAGGGCCTTTTTGCAGTCCATCATCCCTGCGCCTGTCTTATCGCGCAACTCCTTGACCATCTGAGATGTAACTTCGGCCATCTATCTATTCCTCCAGTTCCTCTTCTATTGTTTCAGCAAGGTCCTCGAGTTTCTCCAGCATATCGTCAGGCAGAACCTCTGAGGGGACCTCCTCTGTGGTATAAACCTCTTGCTCGCCTTCTACCTTTTCCTGCTCAACCACCTCTCCCCCTATCTTCTCGGAGAACAGGTGCTGACCCTCGATGACTGCGTCGGCAATCTTGCCGGTGATCAGTTTTATCGCCCTTATGGCATCGTCGTTACCGGGGATTATCCAGTCTATCTCGTCGGGATCGCAGTTGGTATCAACTATGGCCACAATGGGAATGTTCAGTTTACGCGCCTCTGCAACGGCTATGTATTCTGCTTTCGGATCAACAACGTAGATGGCCTCTGGTACCTTGGCCATCTCTTTTATGCCTTTCAGGTTCCTCTCGAGCTTCTCTATCTTACGGTTCATAAGAATCGCCTCTTTCTTGGTGAGAGAGTCGAAATAACCGCTGTCCCTGAGGTTCTCGAGCTCTTTCAGCCTCTCTACGCTCTTCCTGATGGTGACGAAGTTGGTAAGGGTGCCCCCCAGCCACCTGTTGTTCACGTAGGGCATACCACAGCGCTTGGCCTCTTCCTCGATGGTGTCCCTGGCCTGTTTCTTCGTGCCCACCAAGAGAATACGCCCCCCCTCGGCTGCGAGTTCCCTCACAAAGTTGTAGGCCTCTTCGAAGAGATCCAGGGTTTTCTCGAGATCTACAATGTGGATCCCGTTTCGAGAGGTGAAGATATAAGGTTTCATCTTGGGATTCCAGCGCCTGGTCTGATGGCCGAAATGAACACCAGCCTCAAGCAGCTGCTTCATACTCAGTACCGCCATACTCTAAATCCTCCTTTCGGTTAAGCCTCCGCCCCTTCACACCCGGGAGAGAACCCGCACAGGGCACCACTCACCCAGTCAGGGGCGTGTGTTCTTTGTGTCTTCAGCCCTCCCCTTTCGGAGATAGGCCTCTATAAACTCATCTATCTCGCCGTTCAATACCCCTTCTGCATTGCCCTTCTCCACACCGGTCCTATGGTCCTTCACCATCTGGTAAGGGTGGAGTACGTAAGAGCGTATCTGGCTTCCCCATGCTATCTCTTTCTTTCCCTCGCTCATCTTTGCAAGCTCTTTCTCTTTCTCTTGCCGTTTCAACTCGTACAACCTGGCCCTGAGCACCTTCATGGCCATGTCTCGGTTCTTTATCTGGGAGCGCTCGTTCTGGCACTGAACAACTATTCCCGTGGGCAGGTGGGTGATGCGAACCGCAGAGTCGGTGACGTTCACGTGCTGCCCACCAGGGCCGCTGGAGCGAAAGGTGTCTATCTTCAAGTCCTTCTCGTTTATCTCCACATCGATGGAGTCGTCTATCTCTGGAAAGGCAAACACCGAGGCAAAAGAGGTATGCCTGCGGTGGTTGGCGTCGAAGGGCGATATTCTCACCAGCCTGTGCACCCCTGACTCGGCCTTCAGGTAACCGTAAGCGTATGGCCCTATCACCTGGATAGTGGCACCCTTTATGCCAGCGTCATCAGCCTGCTGTACGTCCAGCATCTTCACCTCGTAGCCCTTGTTTGCAGCCCACCGGGTGTACATTCTCAGCAAGATAGCCGCCCAGTCCTGGGACTCGGTGCCCCCTGCACCGGGGTTTATGGACAAAAGTGCGGAGCTCTTATCGTGGGGACCCGTCATCACCGAGATAAGCTCCTTCTTCTCCAGTATCTCTCTTAAGGCACCCATCTCAGAAAGAAGCTCAGAGCTGTCCCCCTCTTCCTCCTCCAACAGCTCTATCCAAGCCTCCAGGTCGCTCAACCTTCGCTGGATATCGTTGAAATCGGATATCTCGTCTTCAATCTGGCTTTTTTGCTTCAGGAGCCTCTGTGCCTCTTCCCTGTTGTTCCAGAAGTCGGGCTTGGCACAGATCCCCTCAAGCTCCTTGGCCTTCTTTTCGAGGCCATCTATGTCAAAGAAACCTCCCGAGCTCTTCCACCCTGTGCTTGAGAGCTGCCACCTCTGCCTTAACCTCTTCGATCCCCATGGTTCCCATCTTATCTCATCTCCTAATCACCACCGATTTCCTGATAAGCCATGGCTCAACCCACCTTCGCCGGCTAAGGGTTATTGAAAAGAGGCATGATAGTCAAGGGCCTGATACATCTCTTCTTTCACAGGAGCGAGAGCCCAGGCCCCATGGTTCTCACCAGCACCAATAATCACCTAAATATCTATCTTATCGGCGTTCTCAAAGCGCAAATAGTCTCCGCCCATGCCAAGCACCAGCAGGCCATGCTTGGTGGCGTAGTTCACAACCGCCTCCTGAACGTTGAGCGAAGAGACGACCCCCACGAGGCGCTTGTCCTCAAACTCCGGGAAAAACTGGAAGAACTCGTCAAGGGCCACAAGGGCCTCGTCTATGTCCCGTATTTCGAGGGAGGACTTCACCTCCACCACGAAGACCTTACCGTCTGCCACGGCGATCACGTCGTACTCCCTGGTCTTGTCTTTCAGGTGCTTGGTGCGTCGTTCCATGATGTCCTGCACCTTAAGGCCAAAGGTTGAGGCTATGGCGTCTGGCAGACCCGGGGCCACTATGTCTTCAACAAGGGTGCCCATCTTTCGGGCAAGGTCCCCCCACTTGCGGTTCATCTCTTTCCGGTCCCTCTCGGCATCGGCTATCCAGCGGTCTATGCGGTCCTTGAACTCCTGCATCTC
>CAZQJB010000142.1:0-3854 GCA_964593115.1 uncultured Aquificales bacterium | reverse complement strand
GGCAAGGAAACGAGCCTTCCCAGGTTATCAAGGCAGGAGAGATAGAGATAGACCGCAAAAGCAAAAGTGTAAAGGTGGCCGGACAAGAGGTCTCTTTGACCCACACCGAGTACAGGCTGCTCGAGACGCTCTCGTTGGCCAAGGGAGAGGTGTTATCAAGAAGGGATCTGCTATGCCGGGTATGGGGCGACGAGGCGGTCACCGAGCGCACGGTGGATGTTCACATCAAGCATTTAAGGGAGAAACTGGGAGTTGAGGGCAAGAGGATAAAGACCTTGAGGGGCTGGGGATACAGGTTGACATGATAGAGAGGTTCAACAGCCTGGGGGCCCGAATACTCCTTGCATTTGCGCTAATCATATCCCTTTCATTGGCCATAACCTACATAGATGTGGCAAGGGAGGTGGAGAGATTCCACCTGCATCACACCGAAAGGGACCTGGTGCAAAAGGCAAAAATGCTTCTTCCCTTCGTCAGGCAACTGCTAATCAAAGGTGAAAACTTAGAGCGCTGGGTACTTGCCATGGGAAAACCCTCGGAGACGCGCATAACGGTGATACTGCCTGGAGGCAAGGTGGCTGCAGATTCAGAGCACGATCCACTAACCATGGAGAACCACTGGGGCAGGCCAGAGGTGAAAGAGTGTCTGAAGAAGGGTATAGGGCTCTCGCAGAGATACAGCACCACACTTGGAAGAAAGCTCATCTATGCAGCGGTTCCGGTGAAAAGCCCCCAGGGTAAACTGTTAGGCGTATTAAGGGTGGCCTGCTTTCTGGCCCCCGTGAGGGAGGCCCTGCATCCACTCTTTGAAAGGCTGTTGGTCCACAATCTTATGCTCATCCTTCTTGCCCTCTCCCTTGCCATGCTCTTCTCTCGCTACGTCTCATCTAAGCTCAATGCGGTGGTGCTCAGCACCCAGTCCATGGCCCAGGGAAACCTATCAACCAGGGTCCCCGAAGATAACCTGCAAGAGCTTAGAAGCCTGGCAAGAAGCCTTAATCTGATGGCGGCATCGCTTCAGAGGCTATTTGAAGAGAGGGAGGCAGAGCGAAAAAAGATGAACCTGCTTCTCTCGTCTATGCCCGATCTCGTGGTGGTGACTGACAAGACGGGTAAAATACTCTTTGCAAATCAGGCATTCTCTCGCCTCTTTGGCAAAGGTGAAAGGCTATGGCAGGCCATGAGAACACCAGAACTGGCAGAACTGTTCAACAAGGTGTGGAAAGAGGGCAGCGCCAAGGACGAGGTGGTCACCCCCAAAGGCATCTTCGAGGTGACAGCCATAGAGATGGTGCCCAACGAGGAGGCGTTGTTCCACTTTCACGACGTGGAAGAGAGAAAGCGAATAGAGCAGATGAAGACCGACTTTGTGGCCAATGTCTCCCACGAGCTAAAGACCCCCCTAACTGTGCTAAAGGGATGCCTGGAGACACTGGAGATTGTGAACACTGAGCAAGAGAGGCAGGTGTTCATCGAGAAGATGAACAGGCACATCCAGCGCATAACCTCTCTTGTTTCAGACCTTCTATTGTTGTCATCCCTGGAAGAGGGAGCAGGCCTGTACACCCGAACCACCTTGAACCTCGAACCCATTGTGGAGAAGGTAGCAGGGTGGGCTATTGAGCAGACCCAAAAAAGGGGACTGCGCTTTCATGTCGAGCAAGAGGGAGATACATGCCCCATAACAGGCTCCCCCTACCTCATCGAGCAGTTAATGGTGAATCTGATAGACAACGCAGTTAAGTACACACAAGAGGGAGAGGTGGGCTTGAAGGTGAAGTACTGCGAAGACCAGGCAGAGATAATCGTGAGTGACACGGGAATAGGCATACCCGAAGACAAGCAGGACCGGGTGTTCGAGCGATTCTACAGGGTCGATCCATCACGCTCCCGGGAGTCAGGGGGCACCGGCCTGGGGTTATCCATAGTTAAACACATAGTGAACTTTCACGGAGGAGAGATAATACTGGAGAGCGCAGAAGGAGAAGGCACCGTGGTCAGGGTTATTCTGCCCGCAGAGTGACCACAGGTCCAAACAGGCGTTCAAGAAAGGGCACTGCCCCGCGTAAGGCAACCAGCTCCATTCTCCCTAAGGCCCGCTAATCCCTGGCCCCGATTTCTACTCCGGAGGTTTTTTGTAACCATATCCCTTGTTGCCCAGGATAGTTATGTGCTAAACCCAATCCGGTGGACATTACGAAGGAGGGGTGAAATGGAGAAGAGGCATGTGGTGCTTTTTGCCGTGGGCAAGGACAGACCTGGCCTGGTGGCGGCCATATCCGAGGCCCTGAGCGAGATGAGTTGCAACATCGAAGACTCCAGCATGACCATACTGAAGAACCAGTTTGCCATGATTCTTATTGTCGAACCCCCAAAGGCCCTCACAGAGGAGGAGTTCGGAAAAAGGATAAAAGAGGCGGCAACCAGCGTGGGGCTCAGGGTCACCTTCGAGGTGGTGGGAGACGAGGAGCTTGACACCAGCAAGTGGTCAGAGGCCCAGCGCTACGTGGTGTCGGTGTTTGGTGAAGACAGGGTGGGTATAGTTTACAGAATCTCGTCGGCACTGGCCTCCCACAACGCAAACATCGCAAACGTCAAGACCAAGCTGTTGAAGAGAAGAGACAGGCCCAATGTCTTCTCCATGGTGTTAGAGGTTGACATACCCCCTCAGACAGCCATTGAGACCCTGAAGGCTGACCTGAAGAAGGTGGGGGATGAGCTTGGACTCGACGTGTCTCTGCGCGAGGTCACCACAGCCCAAATGTGAACCGAAAAGGAGATACCGTGGCTAAACGAGAGATCGTTCTCTACCCCGATCCGGTTCTCAGGAAGGTATGCGAACCCGTCAAGAACATAAACGGAAACACCGTCTCCCTTATTGACGACCTGGTCGAGACCATGTGCTCGGCCCCCCACGGCGTAGGGATATCCGCCCCCCAGATCGGGGAGACGGCGCGCATAGTGGTGGTGGATGTATCGAGAAACCGGCGTTACAAGCGCAAGAACCACGGGCTCATCGAACTCATCAATCCCACCATCGTGCACGCCGAGGGCGAGAAGATAACCCGCGAGGGATGTATGAGCCTGCCCGACTACGTGGCCTTCGTGAAGAGAGCGCGGCTCGTGGTGGTGAGGGGATGGGACAGAAACCAGAATGAGATAGAGATAGAGGCCAAGAACCTCGAGGCCGTGGCCCTTCAGCACGAGATAGACCACCTTGACGGGGTGCTGTTCATAGATCGAATAGCATCGGCCTCTGAGCTCATCTGCAGAGACGAGCTGAAAGGAGGAAGAGATGAGAAATAGCAAAACTGCACTGGCCCTTGCCTCCATGGCCATGGTGCTCTTCTCGCTACCTGCATGGGGTGGCATGCGTATCATGGAGGTCACCCTATACCCCCACTCGGCAGAGGTGGTGAAAGAGGGAAAGATAAACGTGTCCAAGGGGCAGACCCGGGTCAGGCTCTGCACGATACCCAAAGAGACCAGGGGCAACTACCGTGTAACCCTGCTCAGCACCACGGTCTCCCTTCTCGGTTACGAGGCGGTGCCCATCAAGAAAGACGAAGAGATCGAGGCGTTGAAACGCGATGTTCTGGTTCTTAAGGCCGAGAAGAAGGCGGTAGGGCTCAGGGTGAAACTCATCGAGCACATGATCGAGTTCATGGGAAGCGGGGCAACTGAAAACAAGAGGGCCCCCGTGCTCATACCCATCTCAAAGGTGAAGGAGAGAGAGGGAAAATTAGAGCAATGGCTCGCGAGAAGCAAGGTTAAAGAGAGAGAGATCGCCAAAGAGTTAAAAGAGAAACAGGAGAGGCTGAAGACCCTGGAGAGCCAGAAAGGGTTTCTCGTCT
>CAZQJB010000141.1:0-3913 GCA_964593115.1 uncultured Aquificales bacterium | reverse complement strand
TCATCCTTTCCGGGATTTGGCAGGGCAGGGGGCGAAGATATGTTTACCACCTCTCCCCCTGTCACCAGGTTATGCCCTGTGGGAGAAGGGTTGGGTTGGGGTTCTGGCTCTGGTTCCGGCTCAGGAGAAGGGGGTTGGTAAGAGCTATCGGTAAGGCTGATTGCCTTGATGCAGACATTTGCATTGGCAAAGTGGGTTGTAACGTCGCTCCAGTGGGAGCCGTCGGTGCTGATATAGCTCTGGCCTGGTGATGCAGAAGCAGCGCTTGAGTATTTTGCCACCTTGTCCTCGATAGGAACAGGATAGTTGTATCCCGGGGTGGTGAACTTAACCTCTACCACGAAGGTGTCGCCGGAGCTCAGACTCACCACAGTATCAAGCATCACAGTGTACCACCCTTCAAGAGAGACCGTGCCACTCTTTGATGAGACCACGCTGCCGTCAAATCCACCCTTTAACACCTTCAACTGGTAACTCGTGCCAGGGGCCGAGGCGTAGAACGCCACCGCGTTTATCACCCCGTCCTTGTCGGCGGTGAACTTGTTGGCCCCCCAAAGGGTTGTGGATCCTGCACCAATGCCCCCGGTTCTACCCAGCTTGTCGTAGAAATAGACCTTTTCGGCCTTCTTGCCCTTCAGTCCTTGAGGGTCTGAGAAGAAGGCGTAACCGTCTTTGCCAAGGTCAGAATCCTCGTAAGAGATGTAGAAGTAACCCCCATCTCCCCAAGAGCTGCCCCAAGAGTTCCTGACTATCCAGGCCCCCTTGCCAGTGGCACCTGGTACAGCCTTGTCGTCGTCCCAGCCAACGATAACCACCGAGTGGTCACAGTCTGCGCTGCCAGTGTAGATATAGGTGTGGGTAGAAGGGTTGTAAGAGGCGTCATCCCAGTACATGGAAGTTACCAGGGCCCCGTGCTGGTATATTGCCTCTTTGACATCCTGGATAGAGTCTCCCCCTGGAAGTTCCTCCATCTCGCCCACGTAGAGCTTAGGGGTGCAGGTGGTGCAATACTGGGAGACCGGAGAAGGATCCCAGGGATCGTCCGCCTCGTCTATTGGGCCATCGTTTCTCGTCATGTAGGCCATGGCCATCATCCAGTTTCCCCCGCCACAGGGGGGCATGTCGAAACCGTGCCTGTGCTTCAAATTGTCCTCAGAGAAGTCGTATGTCTCTCCCCTGCTGGTCTTCAATGCCGACTCCAGGGCACCGTAGGTTCCAAAGGTCCAGCATGCACCGCAGGTCCCCTGGTTCTTCACTGGGGTGAGCCTGCTGTCAGAGGTGTCTCCATCGCCGTTTGGATCCCTCAGGTCGTATTTGGTTGGCAGGTTTATGGCCTGATACACCCGTACAGTTGAAGCCGCTGCCCTGGCGGGAAGCACCGGGGGAGGGACGTAGCCCCCCCTCTCGGATAGACCATAAACCCCTCTACCCGGTTTAGTGGCTCTCTTTTTCGCCCACCTCGAGAATGCAGGGTTCAGTGGTGACCTCTCGAACCTCGTCTCCCCCCGTGAGCTCGGTGCAAAACATAGCACCACCAACCCCACCAGGCAGGCCGAAATGGCCCCTCTCAACCATCCCCTTGCCGGTAGAGACCCTGTTCTCATCAATGATACACGAATAGAGGAAGAGATGCGTCCTCTATGATCTCGTTGGCAGTGCTACCGAAGAGAAACTTGGCTATTGTGCTTTTACCGAAGGCACCCATCACCACCATTGAGGGCCTCAACCCTTTTGCCACCTCAAGGATAACCCTTGATGGATCACCCTTTTTGCAGAGGGCGCTGACGCTGATCCCGTGGGCCTCGAGGTATCTCTTTGCCTTTGCCATCTCGGCCTCGCAAACCTCTTGAACCTCTTTATCCTCTGTGATCCTCAAAAGCGTCACCTTAGAGGCAAACGAGAGCTCCCGGCTAAGGTGAACGAAGCTCCGCATGGCCCTGGCAGAGGTGTAACCCCCGTCAAAGGCTATCACCACGTTCTCTGGCATCACCATCTCGTCTGTGACCGCCAGAACGGGGCATACGGGCTTCTCAAGCAGCCTCTTCAGCGTATCCCCAGGCTTTGCAGAGGTTTCAAAGTGGTAATAGGTGCGAATTCCCACGATGATGAGATCCGCCGTCTTGCCCTCCTCCATGATGGCCTCGAAGGGCTCGCCCTCTTCAGAGTACAGCTCGCAGGATACCCCGTTGCCCTTGCAGGTCTCCTCGAACTCTTTGAGAAAGCCCTTCACCTTCTCAAGGGCATCCTCTACCTTGGCGTCCTTCAGCCTCTTGGCATAGATTCCCGAGCCTGGGGGCCCTCCAGGCCCAATATGCTTTTCTATCTCGGGAAGATCCACAACCCCGATACCAACAACAGTGGCCCCGTAGTTCTTTGCAAGGTTGCACGCGTAGTTCACCGCGCTTTTGGAGTACGGCGAACCATCCAACCCTACTACGATCCGTTTGAGCATGACCGATGTTCCTCCTTCTCTTTGAAAAAGCAGCCTCCAGTTGCCTTTTGTGAGTTGCGATTCTCTTAGCTTCTAAGGCTTCTTGTCAAGCCACCTGTGCCTTTGCCTTTCAAGGGGCTTCAGGATACCATGACCTTGCAAAGGTGAAAAGGCATAAGCGGGAGGTGAGAGTATGAGGATGAAACTGCTGCTTGTGGCACTTATTGGCTCCCTTCTCTGGCTACCTGCAATGGGCACCACCTCTTGGGGAGAGGGGCTTCACAAAAGGGTGCTCATGATAATTGCCCCTTCCAACTTCAGGGACGAAGAGCTCTTTGTGACCAAGAGGGTATTGGAGAGCCGGGGGGTGAGGGTCTTCGTGACCGCCCTGGGTGCAACCGAGGCCACTGGCATGCTCGGTGGAAAGGTAAAGATAGACATGCCCTTTGACGTAGCGGCAAACCGCAGGTTTGCGGCGGTGTTGTTGGTGGGTGGTAGCGGGGCCAGGGTTTACTGGAATAACATTAGAATATACAACAGGTTGCGCAAGGCATACCGGCACGGTTCCATAATAGGGGCAATATGCATATCCCCCGTAACCCTCTGCAGGGCAGGGCTCCTCAAGGGCCGCAAGGCGACGGTCTGGGGTGGTGTTAGCGGCATGTTGAAAAAGTGTGGGGCCAGGTACACGGGCAAGCAGGTAGAGGTGGACGGAAGAATCGTTACAGCCAATGGCCCGTGGGCTGCCAAGGGTTTCGCCAACGCCGTACTGAAACTCATGGGCTACATGTGACCTTTGTGGATTTGTGGAGACCGGGGGTTGACACCCAGCAACGGTGAGACTATTTGAAAACTCCAAGGCGCGTGGGGCCGTGGTGCAGTTGGGAGCACACCTGAATGGCATTCAGGAGGTCACGGGTTCGACTCCCGTCGGCTCCACCATTATCTATCTCATTTTCAAAAGGTGGACGGTTTTTTGTTTTTTCTCCAACGCTCTGCGAATTCCTGTGCATATTGTCAGACAATCTTGGCCATTAGAGTCAGATAGTTCGTCAAGATCAATTGTAAGCCCCTGATTTTTATGGACCCAGAGATAAACAGATGGTGTGGTCAAATACCACTTGTGTTCGTATCATTATCTTCATATTGGTGATTTCCAGGGGTTATTTAGCTGCAGCCGTTCTGAATTGTCAGAATTCAGGGGTCTTCTCTTGTGCACATGACATTACACCTGTTTATTATGCACTTGTGTTCTTGGTCCAATAGGGTTACCTGTAGCAATTGGGATATGTGCTACGCTCACTGGAGGTAACAGGTGGAAACAACTGCGCAATGAAGGGACAAAAGGATATTATAATGACTTCGAGCTCTAAAACATTCCCGGAATTGGTTAGGGAAGTCCGAAGGCAATTGGGAACCAGCCAAGAGGAGCTGGCCCATGAGCTGGGGGTGAGCTTTGCCAGACCACGCCGTTTAAGCTGG
>CAZQJB010000140.1:0-3917 GCA_964593115.1 uncultured Aquificales bacterium | reverse complement strand
AGAAAGTGTTTTTTATCACATTCTCTCGTTGCTTTACCTGTGTGGAAATGCTGGGAGAAGCAGGGCGCCATTCCCGCCACCATCCCCACCTCCGTTGAAACCACGAGGTACACACCGAAGAAGGATGAGGGAGTACGAACCTAAGCCGAACAATCCACAAAGGCCGTCCACGGCTCAAAGGGTGCCTCTTGTAGAGCAAGCATTTACCAGGGCTCAGTCAGCCCCTGAGAGTTCTCGCTCCGCCTCCTCCACCAGCTCCCGAAGCAATTTGGGAACTGTTGTCATCTCTTTCAGCCTAACCGCGTTGGCGCCTGCAAAAACCAGGCCCGTCTCCACGTCACCTGCCACTGAGCGTAGGAGGGCACTTGCTATGCAATAGGGATCGGCATTTCCCGAGCAGGGTTTGATGCAGTTGTACTTACACCCCTTAGTTCTCCACTTACCCGTTGGCAGCTCCTCTATCAACCTGTTTTTTATAGCCCTTCCCGGCATACCCACGGGGCTCTTAACCAGAATCACGTCACCCTCTTTAGCGTCGAGATAGGCCTGCTTGAAATTGGGATGAATATCACACTCCTCGGTGACAACAAAGCGGGTGGCAATCTGTACCCCAGCCGCCCCCATCTTAATGGCCTTGGCAATATCCTTTCCGTCGAATATGCCCCCTGCCGCAATCACCGGTATCGAGACAGCCTCCACCACTGATGGGAGTATATCCCAAAGGGAATCCAGGGTGCCCAGGTGACCCCCAGCCTGGGTGCCCTCTACAACCACCGCGGCTGCCCCGGAACGCTGGGCCAGCTTTGCTCCCTTTGCTGAGGATATGATGGATACAATGGGCACCCCGAATCTTTTGCCCAGCCTGAACACCTCACGCGAGAAGCCCGCCCCAGTGAGAATCAGGTCTATTCCCTCGTCAAAGGCGGTGAGAAGAAGATCCTCGAAGTCGGTCATAGCGAAGAGGATGTTAACTCCCACAACCCCATCTGGACCAGCTATCTCCCTGGCCTTTCGTATCTCCTCTCTCAAGGGAAGGGCATCGTTGTAAGGCTTTTCCAGTTGCTGACCCCTGCAGGTGGTTTTTGGATGATTCCTGCCGGGATCGTGTAGAAGCACAGCCGATATCACCCCTATACCCCCCTCCCTGGCCACACTACCCGCCAGTGAATGCAAAGAGACCCGAGCACCCATTCCCCCTTGAATAATAGGGATCCTCGCCTCCACATCTCCTATGCACAAAGGTTTAAGCATATCTTCCTCTTTTGGTTCTCCATCTCCCATGGTGAGAAGATACACAGGCCCTTTTCACCAGGTCAAGAAGAGGGAATCACAAAGGTACAATCTCAGCCTCCATGGTCTCAGTATCAAGCAGGGCAACTGTGGGATTCCCCGATAGCAGACCACAGCACTCCCCCGGATTGAGCAACAGGGTCTTTCCCACCATGCGGTTATCAACCTCGTGTGTATGGCCGTAGATCACCGCATCAAACCTGCCTCCCATGGCTATCTCTTTGACGAAGTGGTGAAAGTGCTGAAGAAGAATATCCTTGCCTGCTATTCTGAGCCTTCTTGGTGCAGGTTGAATGGCCCCCTTCGATCTCTCCACCAGCAACACCACCTCTCCATCGTTGTTACCAAGTACCCCCAAAAAAGGGATCTCCGACTCTAAGATGGGGGCCAGGGTGAAGGGAGCGACTATATCCCCCGCATGGAGGATCTGTGCCACTCCCCTCTCACTAAAGAGGGCTACTGCTCGGCTTACCATCTCAAGATTGTCATGGGTGTCCGACATCACTCCTATCAGCAATATCTATCCCTCCTAAACCCTCACCGCAAAGTTGGTGTCCTCTCTCGTGAGGTTGGGATTGTAGAACGGGTCGTTCTCCAACACATCACCCCACCTCGACAGCATGTAATTGGTCTCCCGCTGGAACCTCTCCCTGAATATGTCCTCTTTCCCCCTGCTGCTGGACTCGTAGTGGTAGAGCACGGAATAGGGGGTGTAAACTATCCAGTAGCCCTTCTCCCTCAACCTCAGGCAGAAATCCACATCGTTGAACGCAACGGGAAGGTTCTGCTCGTCGAATCCCCCCACCTCCTGGAAAACCTCGCGCCTAGTGAGCATGCAAGCCGCGGTAACAGCAGACACATTGTGAATGGCATTGGGACGGCCAAAGTAACCGGGCATACCCTCTTTTAGCCCCATGTGTTCGTGGTTGGCCACACCCATTATACCCAAGATCACCCCTGCATGCTGAATTGCATCGTCTGAGAAGAGAAGCTTAGCCCCAACCGCCCCGACCTCTTTTCTCTGGGCATGCTCCACCATGGCACCAAGCCACTCGTGTGAGATAACCTCTGTATCGTTATTCAGAAAGAGCACCATATCTCCCTCGGTTCTCTCTACCGCCCAGTTGTTTATTGCGGCAAAGTTGAACTCTCTCTGCTCGGTGTACTTCAAAAGAAAGACCCGCTCTTCCTTCGTTATCTCCTCGTAATAAGAGAAGGTGGCAGCCTCCCTACTACCGTTCTCCACAATAACCACCTCGTATTTCGTGTAAGCAGTCTTCTGCAGGATGCTCGATATGCACTTGTTCAACACGGTAACCTTGTCCCTGTTGGGGATTATTATGGACACCTTGGGATGGGGTTCGAGAATCTCGTATCTAACACGGTACATGCCTGTTGAGTATCCCGGAAGAACGCTTCCCCTTATCCCCCGTCTCCTCAGAGCATCCTCCAGGGCGCGCCTGCCTGCATCCTGGGCAAACGGCTTGGCGGTAATCTCTCCCGCACATGAACCGGGCACCATGCGCCAGTGGTAGAGCACGTCGGGAATATGGTGAACCTTATCTGTTCGCTCTGTGAATCTCAGCACCAGATCGTAATCCTGGCTTCCGTCGTATTCGCCCCTGAATCCCCCTATCTCCTCCACAATGGATCGCCTGTAAACACCAAGGTGACAGGTGTACATCTGGGTTAAAAGCAGGTCTGGTGACCAGTCGGGCTTGAAGAAAGGCTCACACCTGTTACCTGAAGGATCCAGCTTGTCTTCGTCAGAATAGATCATGTCCACCTGGGGATTAGCGAGAATCACCCTGGCCACCTCGTACAGGGCATGGGGAGCGAGTTCGTCGTCGTGGTCAAGCAAAGCCACAAACTCACCCTCTGCAAGTTCCAAGGCGGCATTAGAGGCCCGGGATATACCTCCGTTCTCATCCAAAAACCTCACCTTTATCCTGGGATCTCTCTGGGAGACCTCTTTCAAGAACCCCTCTATGCCAGGATCCCCTGAACCGTCGTCTGCAATGCATAGCTCCCAATTCGGGTACGCCTGGGCAATCACCGAATCTATGGCCTTCTGCAGCAGAGGAATGGGCGTTTTATAGACAGGCATGATCACGCTTATGAGGGGGGCGCCCTTCCACGACTCCGCCTCCCTTCTCATCTCCCTCAACCTTCTCTCTGTGGGGGTGTGAATAACAACCCAGGTCTTGTAGGAATCCTCGCTTCTTGCCTTTGCCTTCAGGTACTCCCAGCTACCCCTTAGGCCGGAGTTTTTGAGCAGCGCAATGCCCCTTTTCAGCTTGTCAACACGGTTTCTCTCTTTCAAAAACCCCGTCCAGCTGCTCCACAACAACGTCCTTCTCAGAGACCCTTCAGGTAAAAGGGTGTCCCTTACACCCCTGATTTTCACCAGGATTTTCCAGCCCAGGGTGGTCTCAACCGCGGCCTTATACCTTAAAAGCGTATCCCTCTCGGCCTGAAGTACATCTATCTTGGCCTCAAGAATATCCACCTTTGTTTGTAGGGCATCCCTCTCCTTCTCTACCTCCAACCGGAGGGCATCTATCCTCTCGTTCTCTTTTTTAAGAACCTCTATCTCTTTTTTAAGAGCATCTACTCTACGCCCTTTA
>CAZQJB010000139.1:0-4011 GCA_964593115.1 uncultured Aquificales bacterium | reverse complement strand
ACGTGGTAGTTGTAGGGGACCTGGTATATTCCAAGGCCACCAGAAAACCCGCCAGGTGGGTGCTGGTGGTGGCAGAGGACTCCCCCATACGATCCCCAGAGGACTGCGCCGGAAAAAAGATCTACACCGAGTTGGTGGGATTCACCACCAGGTACTTCCAGGAGCGGGGCATACCGGTGGAGGTGGAGTTCTCGTGGGGGGCCACAGAGGCCAAGATCATCGAGGGGCTGGCAGACGCAATAGTGGAGGTGACAGAAACGGGTAGCACCATAAGGGCCAACGGCCTAAGGATAGTGGAAGAGCTCATGGTAACCAACACCCAGTTCATCGTTAACAAGGCTGCCTGGGCCGATCCGTGGAAAAAGGCAAAGGCCCGCCGCATGTACCTGATGCTCACCGCGGCATTGAAGGCCCGCGACATGGTGGGATTGAAGATGAACGTACCCAAGGGCAAGCTGGATAAGGTGATAGAGATACTGCCCAGCGTAACCTCTCCCACGGTATCCTCCCTCTACCACTCAGACTGGTACTCGGTGGAGACGGTGAGCTCGAAGAGAGAGGTGAGGTTCTTGATCCCCCTGTTACAGGAGGCAGGTGCAGAAGGCATCATCGAGTACCCCCTGAACAAGATGGTTTAGATGTTTCTGGTAGAACGAAACAGGTGCCTGGGGTGCGGAAAGTGTGCCAAGAGCTGTCCTCAGGGCGCCATCACCCTGATGCCGTGGGAACACCAGGTGCAGGTGAAGGGAAAAGAGCTGCTGGTGAAAAAGGTGGCCCACATCGATCCCGTGCTCTGCGCCTGCTGCGGAGAGTGCCAGGCAGTGTGTCCAAACAAGGCAATACTCAGGGTGCCCCGCCGATCCATCTACCCTCAGCGTGGCAGGGGAAGGATGGGCAGAGGTGGGGGCAGGGGAAGAAGGTTGAGACGGTAAACCCTGGTAGAGTGTGAAGGCGCATAAAGTTGAAGGGCCCCGGCTGTAAAGGGGCCCTTTTTCTGGTTTAGGAGGTTACTTTACTGGCCTGTTGCCGAACTGCCCTTCGCTGTTGCGCTTGGCTGCTCCATGCCGCCCGCGTTTCCGACATCGAGCCGCCACACGTTCCACTCGAATCCCCTGTTGCTGATGAAATACACGTAATTACCCGAGGGATCCCACACCGGGTAGTCATCGTCTGAGCCGTTGGTGGTGAGCTGGGTAAGGTTAGAGCCGTCGCAGTTGATCATCCAGATATCCATGTTATGCCTGCCGTAGTAATCACGCCCACGGTCAGAGGCAAACACTATCCTGGTGCCGTCTGGGGACCAGTGGGGGTGCACGTCGCCCACTATCTTGGAGTGGGAAGCACTGACCAGGGTAGTTACAACCACCTTCTCTTTGCCTTTAGCATTCTTGCCCTTGGCCACGTAGCTCTGCTTTCTCTCCTTTTTTATCGCCTTGGCCTCCCAGTCTTTAGAGTGAAAGGTTATCTGTGAAAGGTTAGAGCCGTCTTTCTTCATTATCCAGATGTTGGAGATCTTGGTAACCTGGTCTTTCCTTGTAAAGACTATCCACTCTCCGTCTGGAGAGAAGGAAGGCTGCTCACCGTCTCTCAACTGGGTTGGCAGGGTGCCGTCCTGGTTTATCATCCACACCTGGCTCTCTCCAGCCCCTTCGAGCTTAGATGCGTAGAGCACCGGACCACCGGGCACCGGCGAGGCGTAAGGGTAAGACTCTGAGCTCCTGCCCCAGGTTATCCTGGTCACCCCGAAGGGGCGCCCGGAGTTCACCCTCCAGATGTGGAACCTGGGCTCGTCCATCCTGTTAGAGGCATAGTAGATGTAAACATTGCCTGCAGTGTCGGTTCCGAACGATGGATTTATGGTGTGGTAGTTGCTGTCTGTGTTCCTTATCACCCCACCTGTGCCCCGTGACGAAACGCTGTAGATGTTCCATACCTTCTGGGGGTTAAGCATGGCAAAGGTGAGAAACCTGCCGTCGGGAGAGATGGCAAGGTCCCTTATCTCCTGGCCCTCGAGGCTTGTGACACGGGACACCGCCCTCACGTTGGGCGAACGCTCCACCGCGGGCTCCTCTGCCATCACCGGGGTCTCCTTCAAGGCTATTCTCTTCTCCCCGGATTGAGAGGTCTTAACCACCAACTCGTGCTTCTGCATCTCCTTGAACTTGGGGGGAGGCTCTTTCTGGGCCTGTGCCTGCTGGCCTTGCTGCTCCTCAGGGGGAGTGGCACAACCTGTCACGAAGAAAAGCATCAAAACAATTCCCAACACACCAAACAACCTTCTGCTCATACCTCTACCTCCTCTCGAGACCGTTGCTACTCTTCCTGCAGAAAGAAGGGGAGGCTGGTGACCTCCCCTTCCCTTCTCTGTTCTTTCTGCGCCCTTTTTATCGAGACATCACTTGCCATCGGTAAGCGACCAGGCACCCCTTGTCTTGGCCTGGTGTATGGCGGCATTCCTGTCTTTCTCGGTGTAGTCCCTGGGTATCACGAACTTCTGCCGTGGGTAGATGAGGTCGGGATCCTTTATCTGGTCCTGGTTTGCCTTGTAGATAAGCGGCCACATGAAGGGGTTGTGGTAAACCTGCTTGTACCCAGATATCTTCCACAGGCACTCACCCCTCTTCACCACGTGCACCCTCTCCATCACCGGGGTCCCCCTGTCCCTCTCGGCCTCCATCCTCAGGTGAGATGCAATAACAACCGCCCTCTTTGCCAGCTTGTAGGCCTCTTTGCCGTACCCCAGGGCATCCCTGTAGTTGCCATCTGCGTATGCCTTCTCGGCAGCCTTCAAGGTGTTATCAGCCACCTCGAACAGGTCCACCGCGTACTTGGCATCACCGCTCTTTCGTCCCTCCTCGATGAGCTTCCTGGCCTTGGCCATGTACTTCTCCGCCTCGGCCTTGTACTGGGACTGGTGGGCAGCGGCCTCCTTCTTCGCCTCTTCTGCCTTCTGCTTGGCCAGCAGCACCGTCTTCCAGGACTTGCGGCACTCCGCCTTGGCCTTGGCCTCTGCTTCGGCCTGGGCCAGAAGATCCTGGGCACTCTGGAACTTATCCTTGGCAAGCTCCTTAGCCCCCATCTTCTGGGCCTCCAAGAGAATGGCCTTCACCTGCGAGATCTCCTCACGGGGGGGAGAACAGCAGCCGCTCACCAGGAACACCACTGACACCAACGCCAGAACAACCCCGAACCTCTTTATCATCGCTCCCGGCCCTCCTTAGATTTTCCTCTCTTCACCTAAGCCCTTAAAGGAGCTCCACACCCTTGTCAAGCTCTCTTTTTGGGCAAGATCACCTTCAGGTAAAGCTCTCTCAACTGTTTCTCATCAACCGGGGTGGGTGCATTGGTCATAAGACAGACGGCCTTCTGCGTCTTGGGGAAAGGAATAACGTCACGGATTGACTCTGAGCCCGTCAGTATCGCCACCATGCGGTCGAAACCCAGGGCAAGGCCGCCGTGGGGCGGTGCACCGTAAGAGAGAGCATCGAGGAGGAATCCAAACTTCACCCTGGCCTCCTCCTCTGTTAGCTTAAGAAGAGAGAATATCTTGGACTGAAGGTTCTGGTCGTGGATACGAACGCTACCACCACCTATCTCCTGGCCGTTGAGCACCACGTCGTAGGCCTTGGCACGCACCTTCAGGGGATCGCTCTCAAGAAGGGGGATATCCTCGTCCATGGGGGCGGTGAATGGATGGTGCACGGCAACGTACCTCTCTGTCTCGTCATCCCATTCAAGAAGGGGAAAATCCACCACCCAAAGTGCCTTGTAAGCACCACTGTCAATAAGGCCGTTCTCTTTTGCAACATGAAGCCTTAACCTACCAAGAACCTCTGCGGCCTTATCCTCTTTGTCGGCCACGAGGAGAAGCTGGTCCCCCTCTTTCGCCTCGAAGGCGCCAAGCCAGCCTTCCACCTCGGAATCAGAGAGCATCTTGGCCACCGGAGACTGCACCTTGCCACCCTCTTTCACGTTGGCCCAGATGAGGCCCCCTGCTCCGAACTCCTGCGC
>CAZQJB010000138.1:0-4039 GCA_964593115.1 uncultured Aquificales bacterium | reverse complement strand
GTCGCTGCATACCAATTCCCTGTACGAGGCCCTTGCCCTGCCCACCGTGAAGTCGGCGAGGATCGCCCTTAGGACCCAGCAGATTATAGCCTACGAGTCCGGTGTTTGTGACACCATAGACCCCTTTGCCGGTTCGTACGCCATCGAGTCACTCACCAACGAGATTGCCGATAGGGCCGAGGAGTACATCAACAAGATCTACGAGATGGGTGGTGTGCTAAGGGCCATAGAAGAGGGCTACATCCAGAAAGAGATACAGGATGCCTCTTATGCCTACCAGCTTGCCGTGGACAAGAAAGAGCAGATAGTGGTTGGGGTTAACGCCTTCGAGGTGGAGGAAGAGGAGCCCGCCGAAATCTTGAAGATAGACGAGTCGGTGGAGCTCTCCCAGAGAGAGAAGGTTAAGAAGCTGCGTGAGCGCAGGGACAACCAGGCAGTGAAGAGCGCCCTTGATCGTCTGAAGGTGGCTGCAAAGGGCAGCGACAACCTGATGGTTCCCATTCTCGATGCGGCCAAGGTGTATGCCACACTGGGAGAGATAGCCGGGGCAATGAGAGAGGTGTTCGGGGAGTTCCAGGAGAGGGTGATTCTGTAAGTGGACGGGAGGCGGTGAACCCATGGCCAAGAAGAGGGACGAGGGCCCTTTCCTGGTGAAGCTCGTGTCCGGGGAGTGGGTGATGGCCATGATAAAGAGGGACACCGTCTCTCCCACCACCCTTTACCTGTCACACGTGCTGCAACTGGTGGAGAGGGGGCCAAAGGTGGAGTTTAAGCAGTGGTGTCCCTTGGCCCCCTTGCACCAGACCTTCGTGATTAACGAGTTCGGGGTGCTCACCTACCTGGTGCCTGCACCTCCATTGGTGGAGTCTTACAACAACCTGGTGGGGATAGTGATGAATCCCACATCCCCATCTTCCTCCAGGCCTTCGCCTTCAGGTGAGCCAGTTGAAAGAGATGAAGATAGGGGAGATGCAGGGGAATCTGGGGACAGGGATAAGGTGATACCGCTCATCACCAAGTAAGGGCCTTGGGTAGTGCGTGCCTGGGTATTGAGTAACTTAAAAAGTGTCCGTCAAGTGGTGGGCACCTGTTTTCACAAGGCTACAAAGGCGTTTGGGTACTCAACAAGGCTAAAAAAGATGGGGACCCGTATCACTCGTTTCTAAGCGCATCAACAGGGTCGAGCTTCCCTGCCTGTCGTGCAGGGTAGATGGCGGAGGCCACGGTTATGGCGAGGGCCGACAAGGCGATTATCAGCACGTCTGTGGGCCGTATCTGTACGGGTAACTTGGTGACATAGTAGATGTCCTGGGGCAGCTTGATAAGGGAGTATCTCTTCAGAAACAGTGATATTCCCACGCCAAGGGCCACACCCGAGAAGGTGCCCATGAATCCCATTATGGTGCCGAAGTAGAAGAACACCTTCGTTATCATCTCAGAGGTGGCCCCCATGGCCTTCAGTATTCCTATCTCTTTCTGCTTATCCATAACCATCATCGAGAGGGTACTTATTATGTTGAAGGCCGCCACGATGATTATCAGGGTGAGAATGAGAAACATGGTAACCTTTTCGAGCTTTAACGCAGAGAAGAGGTTGCGGTTCATGGAGATCCAGTCACGGGTCCAGTATGGAAACCCCAGGTCGTGGGTGAGTTTCTGGGCTATTGCATGGGCCTGGTATATGTCTTTAACCTTCACCTCGACCCCGGTCACTCCCTTACCCATGCCCAGCAGCCTCTGGGCGTTTTGAAGCGACATGAGCACCAGAGAGGTGTCGTACTGGTACATACCGGTTGAGAAGAGTGCCACCACCTTGAAGCTGCCAACCCGAGGCATGAGCCCCATTGGGGTGATACGTTCTGCAGGAGAGAGGAGGGTGACACTATCACCCACCTGTATCTCGAACTGCTTTGCCAGCTCGTTGCCGATGGCAACTGTGGCGGGTCGCTTCAGAAGCCCCCAGTCTCCCTTAACCACGCTGTGGGAGATACCGGTTATCTCTCTCTCGTCGTCTATCTTTAGCCCCCTTAGCATCACCCCCCAGGTCGAGCCGTTGTAGCGCAGCAGGGCCTGGGATAGGATGAAGGGGGAGGCGTGCACCACCTGGGGCTCTCGCAACACTGTGCTGACCACCTTGGGGTAGTTGATCATCTCTCCCCGGTAGCTCATCACCATGATGTGGGGATTAGAACCCACTATCTTGCTCTTCAGGTGGTTGTCGAAGCCGTTCATCACCGATATGACGGCTATTAATGCACCTACACCCAGCATGATTCCCAGCAGTGAGACCGAGGCGGTCAGGGATAGTACCCCTCTCCCTTTGCGGGGCTTCAGGTAGCGAAGGGCGATGAACAGCTCTACACTCATCCCCCCTTGTGTAGCCCATGTTCTGTCTTGACACAACACGGGCCAGCGGGGATATCTGGGGTCATGTATGGAAAGAGACCCGTTATCGTCAGCGCTTGCCTTCTGGGCTTCTCTTGCCGTTACGATGGCGGCTCCAAGCCGCTGCCTGCCAAGGTGCTCGAAAGGCTCAAGGTGGGATACTTGCTGATACCTGTATGTCCAGAGCAACTGGGAGGGCTGCCCACGCCAAGGGCTAAGATGGAGATAACCGAGGGGGATGGGCTCGATGTGCTTAGGGGTACATCGAAGGTGATTGACGAAAGGGGTAGGGACCTATCCCAGGCGGTGCTCAAAGGGGCCTACGAGATCGCCGGTTACGCCAAGAACCACGGTATAGTGCTTGCCATAATGAAGGACGGCAGCCCCTCTTGCGGCGTTTACACCATTCGCCGAAAGGGCGAGCCAGTGGCAGGATCCGGGCTCACAGTGGCCCTTCTAAAACGGCAGGGGGTGAAGGTGATCTCGGAGGAAGACCTTTGATTCCCTTATATGACGAGAATCCCACAGAGACCACCCCTTATGTAACCATTGCCCTTATCGTGGTTAACGTGCTGGTTTACTTTGTGGTACAGCCCGCCATAGGGGCAGGTGTCAGGTTGTCTCTGCACATCCCCGGTCACTGGGTGATGGTTACCGGTAAAGAGGCCGCAGCCTGGCTGTGGGGGGCGATCCCCTACGAGATATTCCACGGTAAAGAGCTCACTCCCAACTACTGGGTGCCTGCCCCTGTCACCTTGCTGACCTGCATGTTCCTCCACGGTGGCATATTTCACCTTGGGGGTAACATGCTATACCTCTGGATATTCGGAAACAACGTCGAGGACGTGCTGGGCCACTTCAGGTTTCTCGTATTCTACCTGGTGTGTGGTGTGCTTGCCACCCTGGCCCACGCCATCACCTCTCCCAACTCCATGTTGCCCCTAATAGGCGCCAGTGGGGCCATCTCGGCGGTGCTTGGTGCCTACATGTTGAGGTTTCCCACTGCACGTATCAAGACCTTGATAATACTGATAATATTCATAACCACCATAGACATACCTGCCTTCTTCTTCATCGGTTTCTGGTTCTTGATACAGTTCTTAAACGGCACCGCCAGCCTGGGAATGGGGCAGACGGGGGGAGTGGCCTGGTTTGCCCACATAGGCGGGTTCTTGGCGGGTATTATCCTGTTCTCCATCATCCCAAAACGGGTTCCATCCCGTTCAAAGGTGGTGGTTGACCAGAGCTTTGACGACTGGGGAGAGTGAGCGATGGCCTACAGAGACCTGAATAGTTTTATCGAGAGGCTGGAAAGGGAGAGAGAGCTGGTTAGGGTGAAGAGCACGGTGGACCCCGTGCTGGAGATCACCGAGATCACAGACAGGGTGTCAAAGGCCGGGGGACCAGCCCTTCTCTTCGAGAGGGTGAAGGGTTCACAGATACCCTTGGTGATAAACCTGTTCGGTTCAATGCGCCGTATGGAGCTTGCCTTGGAGGTGGATAGACTGGACCAGGTGGGAGAGGAGCTGATGGCCTTGATAGAGCCAGAGCTTCCCACAACCTTCATGGAGAAGCTGAAGGCCCTGCCCAGGCTGAAGCGCATGGCAGACTTCATTCCCAGGTACGTTAAGACCGCTCCCTGCCAGGAGGTGGT
>CAZQJB010000137.1:0-4083 GCA_964593115.1 uncultured Aquificales bacterium | reverse complement strand
AACCAGTTGCCCGGCAATGGAGAATCGGGAGCCGGTATCCACCACCACCAATCCCGTGACGCAGACAGCAGAGGTTGCGGTAAATAAAGCGTTTATGAAGCCCACAGAGTGTCCGTTTGCAGCGGCCCAGGGCATTGAGAGGCAGATGGCTCCCACCAGTATGGCTCCCACGAAGCTGCCCACTATGGTTCGCGGGGGAGAAAGTATGCTTTGCGAAAGACCCATCACCTACTTTACGTGGTGCCTGAGATCCGGCGGCAGAAGCTCCCTGAGTTCTTTCAAAAAGTCGGTTACGTCTTTGAACTGGCGATAGACCGAGGCAAACCTCACGTAGGCCACCTCGTCTGTCTCCCTCAACATGGTGATCACGAACTCCCCTATCTCTCGAGAGGAGACCTCTGGCTCACCGAGAGAGAGTATCATCCTCTCTATCTGGTTCACCATGTCCTCCTGCTGCTCAACGCTGACGGGCCTCTTCTCGAAGGCCTTTCGGATACCAGAGAGCAGCTTATCTCTGAGATACGGCTCCCTGCGGCCGTCTTTCTTGATCACCATAGGCATGCTCTCTTCTATCCTCTCGTGGGTGGTGTAACGTTTTCCACAAGAGATACACTCCCTTCTCCTGCGCACCACCAGCCCATCCCTGCTCATGCGCGAATCGATAACCTTGTCCTCGAGGCTATGACAGAAAGGACACCTCATACTATGCTCTCTCCTTTCGGCATGGGTAACTGCTCCACCACAACCCCCGCCTCCTTCAGCATCTCAAGGGAGAGTTCATCGGGATACCCATCGATGTAGTAGATGGCCTTGACTCCCGAGTTTATCAGCATCTTCGAACATATTATGCACGGAAAGGTGGTGCAGTAGAGCACCGACTCCTTGATGGACACCCCAAAAAGGGCCGCCTGGATTATGGCATTCTGCTCTGCGTGAAGCCCCCGGCAGATCTCGTGACGCTCGCCCGAGGGTATGCCAAGCTCCTCCCTCAGGCATCCCCTCTGTGCACAGTGCACGAGCCCCCTTGGGGGACCGTTGTAACCGGTGGAGAGAATTCTCTTGTCGCTAACCAGCACAGCGCCCACCCTTCTTCTGAGGCAGGTTGAACGGCTTGCCACCATGGTGGCAATGGTCAAGAAGTACTCGTTCCAAGAAGGGCGCTCCCTCTCCCCCTGAAACGGCTCCAATCTCAGGGCACCTCCTCGCCAAGTATCTCAGGGTAAAGGGGAAACCTCTTGCAGAGTTCCTCCACCTCTTCTCTCACCTGGGAGATCACGCCCTCGTTTCCCCTGTTCTCGATCACCCTTGTTATCATCTCACCAATCACCTCCATCTCGGCCTTGCCCATGCCCCTGGTGGTGATTGCAGGTGTGCCTATGCGGATGCCACTGGCGATGAAGGGCTTCTCGGGATCGAATGGGATCATGTTCTTGTTCACGGTGATACCCGCCCTCTCAAGCGCCTCTTCTGCATCCTTGCCTGTGACCGACTTGTTCCTCAGGTCAACCAGCATCAGGTGGTTGTCTGTACCCCCCGAGACCAGGCGAAAACCGTTATTCGACAGGGTATCGGCCAAAGTAGCAGCGTTATCGACTATTGAACGCTGGTACTCTTTGAACTGGGGGGAGAGCGCCTCTTTGAATGCCACGGCCTTGGCGGCGATCACGTGCATAAGCGGGCCACCCTGTATCCCCGGGAAAACCGTCTTGTCTATCATCTGGGCAAACTCCTCGTGGCACATGATCATACCGCCCCTTGGGCCCCTCAAGGTCTTGTGTGTTGTGGTGGTGACGAAGTGGCAGTGGGGAAAGGGGGAAGGATGCAGGCCAGCGGCCACCAACCCGGCTATGTGGGCGATGTCGGCCATAAGCAACGCCCCGCACCTGTCTGCAATGGCCCTGAAACGCTTAAAGTCTATCACCCTGGGATAAGCGCTGGCCCCTACAACGATCAACTTTGGACGCTCCCTTGATGCTATCTCCTCCACCTCTTCGTAGTCTATTGTCTCGGTCTCCCTGCTCACCCCATAGAAGACCACGTTGTACATCTTTCCAGAGAAGTTCACGGCGGCACCGTGGGAGAGGTGCCCCCCATGGGCGAGGTTCATGGATAGCATGGTATCCCCAGGCTGAAGCACGGCAAAATAGACCGCCATGTTGGCCTGGGTGCCCGAATGGGGCTGTACGTTGACGTGTTCACAACCGAAGAGCTCTTTCGCCCTTTGGCGTGCCAGCTCCTCGGCCACGTCAACGAAACCGCATCCGCCGTAGTATCGTTTTGCGGGGTAACCCTCTGCGTACTTGTTGGTCATCACGCAGCCCTGTGCCTGTAGCACCGCCAGGCTGGCGAAGTTCTCTGACGCAATGAGTTCAAGGGTGAAAGCCTGACGCCTCACCTCTCCCAGTATGGCCTCTGCAAGCTCTCTGTCAGATCGCCAGATATGTTCCATCATGGACCTTAATCTCCTTTCCTGCTGTTCCACTCGATGAGGGTGAGTCTGCGCTGGTGGCGCCCACCCTCAAAAGGCGTCTCAAGCCACACCTTCAACAGGTGCTTGGCCACCTCGTCACCTAAAACCCGTCCCCCCATGACCAAGAGGTTGGCATCGTTGTGGCGGCGGCTCATCTCAGCGGTATAGGCATCGTGACACAGGGCAGCCCTTATCCCCCTGAACCGGTTGGCGGCAATAGATGCCCCTATGCCGGTCCCACAGAGAAGCACACCCCTGGTTATCTGCCTGCTCAATATGCCCTTGCAGATGGCAGCGGCGTAGTCGGGATAATCCACAGAGTGGGTGCCGTTGGTACCGTAGTCCATAACCGTGTATCCCAGGGATTCCAAGAACGCCCTCAAGACCTCTTTTAACTGAAAGCCGCCATGGTCAGAAGCAACCCCGATAAGTTCGAATGCCAACAGTGCTCACCCCTTTCAACCCCGCAGTTACAGGGCCGGTTCTCCCCTCTCCCCCGTCCTAATCCTCACCGCCTCCTCTATGGGAGAGACGAAAATCTTACCGTCTCCTATCCTCCCCGTGCGGGCAGCATGCTCGATGGCATCCACCACCTCGGCGGCCATGTCCGCAGGCACCACAACCTCTATGCGTATCTTGGGCAGAAAGTCTATCACGTACTCAGCCCCCTTGTAGAGCTCGGTGTGGCCCTTTTGGCGGCCGAAACCCTTCACCTCCATCACGGTTATTCCGGCAACCCCCACCTTCTCCAAGGCCTCTTTAACGTCGTCCAGCTTGAAGGGTTTTATCACCGCCACGATCCTCTTCATCTTCTTCCCCCTGCCGCAATAGGTGAAGAGAAGAGTATGCAAACCGGCCATGGGTTGTAAAGTGTTTTCGCTTTACATCCACAAGATGATGGGGTATTAGGGTCAGCATGAGCATAATAGAAGAGGCCTTACAGAGAAAGGCAGAAGAGGAGAACGGAGGCAACAACCAACAAGAAAAGGGAGTTGGCAACACCCCCCCTGTGATCCCCCATAGAGGGCCCAAGGGGCAGAAAAGGGGGCCACTCTTCTGGATAATTGTGGTGCTACTGGTGATAGGCATCAGCCTGGTCAGCGGGATAGCCTCTTACCTCTACATCTTCGGGGGCAGCGTGAGCGACCTCGCATACCTGATGCCCGTCTCAAAAGAGGAGTCCAAGGTACAACCCGAGGCCTTCAATGAACCGGTTAAGGGCCCCACGCCAGCACCTGCTAAGGCAGATAATAACCCAAATCCGAAACAGGAAACCAAGGCTGAGCTCTCTAAGAACGAATCCCCTCGAAACGATACCGTAGAACAGGGAACCAGCCCCGCAAACGGTACCCCGGCGGCAGAGGGGCTAAAGTCACCCTGGAGGGTGCTAACGGCGAAAAAAGAGAATGCAAGTGGCAACGTAAATGCGGAAGTTACAGCCACCGCCAATACGGGAAGCAAAGAGAACAAAAGTATTGGGTCTGAGGCATCGACCCCTCCCATACAAACGGCCAGGGTACCTAAAGGAGAAAACAGTGCAAAAGAGGTGTCACCCAAGGCCACCCAGAAAGCCCCCCTAATGCAAGAAGAGACGCACATTAAAAAGGCCAGGG
>CAZQJB010000136.1:0-4127 GCA_964593115.1 uncultured Aquificales bacterium | reverse complement strand
AGCCCGTCACCAAGCTTCCCAACCTGAAGCCCCAGAAGAACGGGCCAAAGGTTCCGGGAGTGACAAGTGACAAGTGAATAGTGACAAGTGAAGAGCTCAAGGCTCAAAGGTGAAAGCTGAAAGGGAGGGAGGAGCTCAAGGCTGAAAGCTCAAAGGGGAGTGACAAGTGAATAGTGACGAGTGACAAGAGAGAGCTGAAAGCTGAAAGCACAGTGAATAGTGAATAGTGACAAGTGACGAGAGGGGCGGAGAGGGATCTCCGCCCCTTTTTTTGTGGAATGAGCGTCAGAGGTTTCTTTTGTCAACGACCACCTTCTGCTTGCCCCGTGGCGCCTCGATGGAGCCCGTGGGCAACAGTCTCACCTCCATATCCACCCCGATGGTCTCCATGATCTTTTCCTTTAGCGACCTTTCTACCCCCTCTATCTCTTCCCTGGACGAGAGGTGAGTCTCCACCTCTACCTTGCAGAGGTCTCGCCCCTTTTCGCGGTAGAGCTCTATGCGATAGTTTGGCCCCACTTGGGGATGTGAGAGCAAAATCCCTTCTACCTGGTTGGGAAAGATGTTCACCCCGTGGAGTATGAACATGTCGTCAACCCGACCCTTGACCCGGGCCATTCTTACCAGGCTCCTGCCACAAGGGCAGGGTTCAAAGGTGAGGGTGGTGATGTCTCCCGTGCGGTAGCGCAGCAGGGGTATGGCCTCTTTGGTGAGGGTGGTGAGCACAAGCTCTCCTTCCTCGCCTTCGCCCAGCACCTCCCCCGTTTCGGGATTGACCACCTCGGGGTAGAAGTGGTCTTCGTTCACGTGTAACCCGCAGGAGCAGGAGCACTCGAAGGAGACCCCTGGTCCCCCCATCTCCGCCAGGCCGTAGTTGTCGGTGGCCTTGATCATCAACCTCTCTTCTATCTGCTGTCGGGTTGACTCTGACCAGGGCTCGGCACCGAAAAGTCCTATGCGCAGGGACAGCTCGTTGGGATCTATGCCCGCCTCTTCCACGTGGTGGGCTATTCTCAAGGCGTGGGAGGGAAGGCTGACCAGGGCAGTGGCCCTGAAGTTTCTCATGGTGCTCACCTGCCTGGTGAGGCTCATGGCAGAGGCGGGGATGATGGTGGCACCTATCTGCTCTGCCCCGTGGTGAAACCCGAATCCCCCGGTGAAGAGCCCGTAGTTGAAAGAGATCTGCACAACGTCCTGCTCGCCAACTCCTGCTGCAACCATGATGCGGGCCATAAGGTCTCCCCAGTTCTTCAGGTCCCGTTTCGTGTAGCCAACGACGATGGGCTTGCCGGTGGTGCCGCTGGAGGTGTGGATGCGGGCGATGGCCCTCATGGGCACGGCGAAGAAGCTGTAGGGGAACCCTTCCAGGAGCATCTGCTTGGTGGTGAAGGGAAACAGCCTTAGGTCTTCAAGCTCGTTCAGGTCTCCCGGACCCACATTGTGTTTCACAAGCCGCTCTTTGTAGAAGGGAACCCTTCTGAACAGGTACTGCAGTGACGATTGAAGGCGCTCGAGCTGAAGCTGCCTCATCTCGCCCCTATCCATGGTCTCGTACCTGGGACTCCACATGCTCTCGCCCATGCTCAACCCTCCTCAGTCAAAGAATCCGCCACCGCCGCCAAGGTATGCCTCTACCACGGTGTTGTCCTGCAGCAACTCCTCCCTATCCCCCTGCATGATCACCACCCCTGACTCCATCAGGTACGCCCTGTGCGAGAATCCCAGGGCCAGGGAGGCGTTCTGCTCAACCAGCACCATGGTGAGTTTTCTCTCTGTTCTCAGCCTCTCCAGCACCTGGTAGATCTCGTCAACGATGATTGGTGCCAGACCCAGGCTTGGCTCGTCAAGCAAGAGCAGCCTGGGGTCTCCCATCAGGCCCCTTCCCAGGGCCAGCATCTGTTGCTCGCCCCCAGAGAGGGAGCCTGCCATCTGGCCCCTCCGTTCGGCAAGCCTGGGGAATATGGCGTACACCTCGTCCAGGCGGCGGCCCCTCTCGGCGCGTCCCAGCCTTGCCCCGTAACTGCCCAGCAGTAGGTTCTCTTCAACAGTGAGGGACGAGAAGACCTGCCTCCCCTCTGGAACCTGTACCACACCCATCCTGACCAGTGCAGGGGGGGAGAGCCCCTTGGCCTCTTTTCCGAACACGGTTATCTCTCCTTGCCAGGTGGCAAGGCCGGATATGGCCATCAGGGTAGAGCTCTTTCCCGCCCCGTTGGGTCCCACCAGGGCTATGGTCTCACCCTGGTGCACGTGGAAGCTGGTGCCCTTCACACCGCGGATCTTCCCGTGGAACACCTGAAGGTTCTTCACCTTCAGCACCACCTCGCCCTGGTGTTTAGCCACGGTCCTTCTCTCCCCTCTTGCCAAGGTATGCCTCGATCACCGCGGGATTTTTGCGTATCTCCTCGGGCCTTCCCTCTGCTATCTTCTTTCCAAAGTTCAGCACGGCTATCTTCTGGGCAAGCTGCATCACCAGAGACATGTCGTGCTCCACCAGCAGTATGGTGAGCTCCCCGTCTTGTAAGGAGGCTATGAAGTCGGTGAGTTGCAAGGTCTCCTTCGTGGAGAGCCCCGCTGCCGGCTCGTCCAACAGCAAGAGGCGGGGTTCGAGGGCGAGGGCCCTGATTATCTCCACCTGCCTCTGGATACCGAAGGGAATGTCCTCTATCCTCTGGTCCGCCCACTCTCCAAGGCCTATCTTTTCGAGAAGAGAGGTGGCCTTCTCCCTCATGCTTCTCATCTCTCTCACGCTCTTGCCCACCAGGAATCCCCCTGAGAACAGCGAAGAGGCGTGGTGCCTGAAAGAGCCCATCATCACGTTCTCTGTGACGGTCATTGTGGGAAAGACCTGAAGGTTCTGGAAGGTTCTCGCCATTCCCATACGGGCTATTCTGTGGGGTGGCAGCCCGGCTATCTCTCTACCCTCAAAGAGAATGCTTCCCTCCTCTGGGCCCAGGACCCCCGAGACGAGGTTGAAAAGGGTTGTCTTGCCCGAGCCGTTCGGCCCTATCACCGCGGTTATGCTTCCCTGCTCCACATCAAGATCCACCTGGTTGACCGCCACCAGTCCCCCGAATCTCTTCACGAGCCCAGAGATGGTCAGGATGGAAGGCATCTTTTGGCCCCCTTGAACAGGTATTCGAATAGCCCCGCCAGGCCCTTGGGGAAAAAGACGAGTATTCCCAGCAGTATGGCCCCGTAGATCACCACCTCGTAGTCCTCGAAGACGTGGAGCACCTCGGGCAGCAGCGAGAGAAAGGCGCCGCCCAGAACCGCCCCCCACAGCGAGGTGAGCCCGCCCAGCACAATCATCACCACCAGCTTCACCGAGTAGATGAAGCCAAAGGTCTCTGGGCTGATGAAGGTGATGTAATGGGCGTAAAGGGCCCCTGCCAGTGCCGCGAGAACGGCGCTCAGCACGAATATCCTCACCTTGAACGAGGCTACGTCGACCCCCAGGGTAGATGCGGCCACCTCGCTCTCGTGAAGGGCCTTCAGGGCCATGCCGGCAGGGGAGTGGATGATGTTGATGCACAACGCCAGGGCGGCAATGACCGTGACCCACACCACAATGGCGTATGCCTTGGGGGTCGAGGGCTCCCAGAAACCGAAGGAGAGCGGGTCTATGCCGGCCAGGCCCGATGCCCCACCGGTTACGGGTTTGAGCTGCAGGAACAGGATGTAGAGTATTATGCCGAAGCCCAGGGTGCCCATGGCCAGGTAGTGGCCCTTGAGTCGCAGGGTGGGCACGCCTATTCCGTAGGCAAGGGCGGCGGTTGCACACAGGGCGATCACCATGGCGGGGATCACGGGGAGATGAAAATGGGCAGATAACGCCCCAGAGATGTAGGCCCCCAGCCCATAGAATCCCGCGTGTCCAAGTGATATCTGGCCCGCCAGGCCGGTGAGCATGGAGAGCCCCAGGGCGGCCAGTATGTTCAGGCCGGTGAAGAGCAGCACCTCGCAGTAGTAGTCCTGGTTCGACAAAGCGAGGGTGGCCATGATTACGAGGGTGAGCAGCACAAGAATGGCGTAGTCTTTCTTCATCACACCCGCTCTCCCTTGCCCCTCCCCAGGATTCCCTCTGGTCTCCAGACGAGGATGACGATCAACAAGAGAAAGGCTAT
>CAZQJB010000135.1:0-4260 GCA_964593115.1 uncultured Aquificales bacterium | reverse complement strand
CCCAGTCGTAGCTGAATCCCAGGCGCTTCAACTGGGTCCTCATGGTCTCTATGTTCTCCATGGTCCACCGGGCAGGGTGTACACCGTGCTCTATTGCGGCGTTTTCGGCAGGCAGGCCAAAGGCGTCCCATCCCATGGGATGCAGCACCTCGTATCCCCGCATTCTCTTGTAGCGTGCCACCACGTCGCCTATTGAGTAGTTTCTGACGTGTCCCATGTGTATCCTTCCCGATGGGTAGGGAAACATCTCCAAGCAGTAGTACTTGGGCTTGTCAGGGTTCTCGGTAGCCTTCCAGTAGTTGTTCTCTTGCCAGATGGATTGCCACTTTTCCTCGATGGCCTGGGGGTTGTATCTCTCCATGGTCGTGCCTACCTCCAAACTGAAAGATGTGCCTTCCCTCTACCAGGGAAGCAGGTGATGTTCAACGGTATCCCGCTACCAGAGCAACACGGCCCCGTAGTGCATTGGTTCTCCCCCTGGGCCCCTTTCGCCTTTGCTCCATCCCGCACGCCTGATGGTCTCGAAGACGTCTATGGAGCACGCCTCCATGGAGGGGTATGCCATGTGGGGAAAACGGCATCTTTTTAGGTCGCAGGTCTCGCATAGCCTGCACCTGCCAGAGCCAAGTGGGAAGGCCTTGAACTCTCCCTGTGAGTAGAGCCAGCCCAGCAGTTTCGTTACCACCGCCGTGGCCTTGTCGTGGCTGGGGGCCTTCACCAGCATCACCTTGCTGTACTCGCCGAGGATTCTTTTCATCTCGTCTGCATCAGGGGTGTAGGGGGGGCAGGTGCGGTACCTGCCGTAGTCCCCGCATCCGAACTGGCACTTCAGCCTCACCCAGTGGGCCACAACCACCTCGCTGGCGGGGATGAAGGCCACCCCAAGGGCACCGAGCTGACGGGCCGTATCTTTCAGGGGCTCAAGGGAAGAGAGTGCCAATGTTCAATCTGCCTCCCGGCGCTCTCCCTTGCCCAGCTCCCTGGGTGGATCGGTGGAACCACAAAAGGGGCACTTGCCCTCTTTCTTCCAGGCCTTGTAAGAGCCCTCCCACTTGCAATGCCTGCAGCCCACCCTGCGGGCCCCCGAGAGGAGCACCAGCAGCAGGAGAACTATGCTAACGACGCACACCACAGTGAGAGCGAGGTTACTCATTGCTCTCCTCCCAAGACGCTGTTGCTCAACACCTCTATCCCCCTCTTTTTTAAGTGCGCAAGACCCAACCCTATTATGTCTCTGTGCCAATCAAACTTCACGGCGTTCTTTATTTTGTTGAATACCCCTTCTGCCCCGATGATGTCGGCCGCTGCCACCATCTGCTGGTCGCTCATGCTCTCGAACAGGTCTCTCCACCTTGCACCCTGGGATAGCTCTTCTCCTATCCGGGCCCTCCACCGTACCTCGTAGGAGGAGAGCACGTTGTCTGAGCTGTCCCTCAACTCGAGGGCGGTGATTGCGGTATCCACGGCGCACTCGCCGCAGAGTAGCCCGTAATAGATGCCCCCGTAGGTGGTGGCCTTTAGCTGGCCTGCGGCCTCTCCCACCACCATCAGGCCGTTGCCGTAGCTCTTTGGGATGGGGGCCCTGGGCAGAAGACGCATCCTTATTCCCTTGGTGATCAGCCTTCCCACCCGTTCTTCAAGGGCGTCGCTCTCAAGCACCTTTTTGAGGATCTTTACGCTATTTTGGGGGGTGACGAGCCCAATCCGCGCCCCCTTGTCTCCTGCGGGAACCACCCACAGGAAACCCTTGGGCACCAGTGAGTGGGAGAATAACACCTCTATGGTGCCGTTCTCCATAGGTGCGTCCACCTCTACCTGTGCACCCTCTGTGGTGGATGGGTATCCTTCAAGCCCCGCCATGTTCAAGAGCTTGGGCGAGAACCCCGTGGCAAGTACCAGCAGGTTGGTGGTTATCTTTCTCTTGCTACCCCCCGACTCCACTTCAAGGCGTACCCGATCTGGTCCATGAAACTCCATTGATACAAGGGTGACAGGTCTTTCGTACTCTGCGCCTGCCCTTGCTGCCCTTTCGAGCATGTAGCCGTCGAATCTCTTGCGATCAATGACGTAGGCTATGGTGCCGTGGTTCGAGTAGAGAAGCTCCCTCTGCTTCGCCACGTTGAGCCTCACCCTCTTCACCTCTGAGAGTACGGCGGCCCTGGGTACAGGCACCAGCCTCTCCATCTCTACCCCGATTATGCCGGTGCAGATAGGGGTGCTCTCCCCCGTTTTTCTGTCGATCACAAGGGTCTTCACCCCCAGCCCCGCGAGCCTGGCGGCAACGAAGGAGCCCACGGGGCCGCCCCCGGCCACCACCACCTGGAAGTCCAATGCCATGAGACCTTGGGCTCTCAGCGCCTTCCGTGCTTAACGTAGGTGGGAGACCTCTTCTCTATTGTTCCGGGCTTGTTGGCGCTCTTTGCGGCCCTCTCGCTCATCAGCCTCTTTCGCCTGCTGATCAGGTCTGCGAACCTGTCGAAGAGCTTCTCAAGCTCCTCGTCTATCTCGTTCAGTTCTGTCTCCACCTCTTTTCTCTTATCCATCTTCTCACCTTTCTTCGCCTACGGTCACCTTTTTCAGGGGTGTGTACCTTGCCCCCGAGGGATGTAGGGTGCTTTGGTACAAGACAACCTCTTTTAGGTCAAACTCTCCGCCGCTCCAGCAGGAGTGCTCCTCCAAGGCCTCTCTTAGCAGCTCCCTCTCTGCCCTGCCCAGGGGAGACCTCCACCTGCCCACGGTGAGGTGTGGAGAGAATCCCCTTTTCTCTGGCTCGAACCCCAGTACCCTTAGCTCGCCCTGGAGCCTCTCGTGGAGGGTGGTGACAGGCCCCGTCTCTCCCCCTATACCCACCCAGAGCACCCTGGTCCTTGCGGGATTTGGGAACACCCCTATGCCCTTGGTGTTCATGGTGGCAACCTGTATGCCCTGGGAGGCCCTCTCCATGGCCTGACCTATGGGGTTCACCTGTGACTCCTCTATGTTTCCTAAGAACCGCAGGGTGCAGTGTATTCCCTCGGGGCGCACCAGGCGTAGCCTGAGCCCCTTCTCCACCAGTTGCTCCCCCAAGGAGCGTATGGCCAGCTTAACCTTAGATGGTAGGGGGATCGCGATGAAGGCCCTTATGCTCATTCTCTTTCCTCAAGCCTGCGTCGTATCTCGTCGAGAACGCTCATGGTGGTTAAGGTCTTGATCTCTATCCTGGTGCCAGAGAACCTGTACTCTTTCACCCAGCACTCCCCGTCCAGGTGGAACCCCGCAAATACCAGGCCCACCGGCTTCTGGGGGGTGCCACCCCCTGGTCCAGCTATGCCCGTCACCGCCACGCAGCAGTGGGCGTTGCTGACGCGTTTCAACCCCTGAACCATCTCCTTCGCCGTCTCGTGACTCACAGCACCGTGCTCCACGAGGGTACCGTGGGACACCCCCAGTATCTTCTCTTTGGCCTGGTTGGAGTAGGTGACCAGCCCTGCCAGCATGTAGTTGGAGCTTCCTGGAACGTTGGTGATGGTGTGCGAGATCATGCCACCGGTACAAGACTCTGCAGTGGCAATGGTCTTGCCCTGGGAGGTGAGCAGCCTTCCCACAACCTCTTCCAACGCTTCGCCTTTCTGGCTGTAAACGGCGTCTCCCAGGGCCTTCAGGGCTTTCTCTCTTGCCGCCGCTACTTTCTCGGATTTTCCCCGTATCCTTATCTCTGTGTGCCTGGGTGAGAGCACCCGCAGCCCCAGGAATATGCACTCATCTCTCCAAATGGGTTCCAGCAGGCTGTTGATCTCTGACTCGGGCAGACCAAACGAGCGAAGGCGCACCACCTGTGTGCTGGTATCTTTCCACTGGGCAGGCAGAAGAGAGATGGCCTCTTCGAGCATGGGGCCAACCTCTTTTGGCACCCCGGGAAGCATAACCAGCATTTTCTCCCCTTGCCTCACAACGGCACCAAGGGCGCTGCCCACCCTGTTGGGAAGGGAGATGGCCCCCTTGGGGACCATGGCCTGCTTCTCGTGGCCGGGCCTTGCTGGAATCCCGCGGGCTCTCAGCCTCTCCTTGATGCCTTTCCACCCCTCTTCGTCCAGCATTAGAGGGAGTTCCAATGCCCTTGCCACGGCCTGCCTGGTGAGGTCGTCTTCGGTGGGGCCTATGCCTCCGCACACGAAGACCAGGGGACACCTTTTCATCGCGTATCGTATCCCCTCTACGATCTCTTCCTCCCTGTCTCTCACCGCGAGAGAGAGTAACAGGTCGATTCCTACCCCTTGTAGT
>CAZQJB010000134.1:0-4271 GCA_964593115.1 uncultured Aquificales bacterium | reverse complement strand
GCGGATTCTTGACGCCAGGCCCCTCAGTATTCTCCCTATCTCTTTTTCTTCTCGGCGTTCCAGGGATACCAGCCGGTTGTTCAAGGGGACCACAGAGTGTGGTTCGAGAAAGGCGGTCTCTCCAGAGGCTGAGTGGTCCTGGACCACCCCACCGATGCGGTGGACCCCCCCCGAGCGCACGGGAATCACGTAGCGGCCGTTTCTGATGGTGATGGAGCGATCCCTGAAATGGGGCTGAAGCTGGGGCCTTGCCAGAATGCCCTGAAGGGCTCCCAGTATCTCCCGCCTGGTGGACTCCATCTCCCCCCTTATCTCCCTCAACTCTGGGGATGCATCGTTTTTTATCTCTCCGGAAGAGTCGAACACCTCTCGCAGCCTTCCCCTTAGCTCATCAAGGGTGCGCAGGCCCCTTATCCAGGCTGTGATCAGCGAAAACCTCTCCCGCTGCTCCCAACGCTCTTTCAGGGCCGAGAGTTCAAGAAGAAAGAGGAGAACCTCCCATGCCCCTTCCCTTGAGATGGTGCTGCCCTGGGGTCTCACCATCTCAAGGTGAGGCGCAATATCGGGAACCTGTTCGAGAGAGAATGGCTCGCCCACCTCTTGCAGCACCTCGATGGCCTGGGACACCTCTTGAAGCCTTCTCGAAACCCAGGCATAAGATGGCTTGGGACGCAGCGAGAGAACCATGCTGCGCCCCAGTGGCCACTGGGAGAACGAGGCCACCCCATCAAGCACCCTGGGCAGCTCCAGGTGCCTGACGGTATCCTCACCGGCAACCTTTCTTGCGAAGGACTCCCCTGCTATTCCGCAGCCTCCAACATGGCCCTTACCAGGGCATTCACCTCTTTGCCATCGGCCCGTCCCTTCACCTTGGGCATCACCTCTTTCATCACCTTGCCCATCTCTTTGGGAGAGGTGGCCCCGCATTTCTCAATGGCCTCCCTCACTATTGACTCAAGTTCCTCCCTGGAGAGCTGCTGGGGAAGGTACGACTCGAGAATACCCAGCTCTTGCTCCTCCTTGGCGGCAAGCTCTTCCCTGCCACCTTTCTTGTACTGCTCGATGGACTCCTTGCGCTGCTTGGCGGCCTTCTGGACTATGGAGAGTATCTCTGGCTCATCCAGCTCTTCGCCTGCGTCTATCTCTCTGTTCTGTATCTCTGCCATGAGCAGACGCAGGGTTGAGAGCCTGACCTGGTCCTTCTCTTTCATCGCCTGTTTAATGTCCTGCTGAATCTTCTCTTTGAGACCCATCTTTCACCTCCTCGTTGAGTGACACTATGCCCTTTTACCCCTACTGCACGGGGATTAAAAGCCGAAACCGACTCGTTCAAGGGCTATTGACCCGAGGACTTCAACCCGTGTAGAAGGTCCTCAGTGAGAGCCGAAATTCGTGGTGAAGGCGGGGCCCGTGCAGAAAGGAGGTTGAAGGTTCAAAGGGTCCCGGTGATCGGCAAGGGGCCTGCTTCCTGGGTCCCCGACAGGGAGAGGGGCCGCAACAGACCAGGGGAAGAGAAAGGCCCTCGAAGAGAGGGCAAGAGCGTGGAGGCATTGGAGATGTCAAGAGGTACCGTGAAGTGGTTCAGTGACCAGAAGGGGTATGGGTTCATCACCCCTGAGGAGGGCGGAGAAGACCTGTTCGTGCACTACTCGAACATCGAGGGCGAGGGTTTCAAGACCCTTCGCGAGGGACAAGAGGTTGAGTTCGAGGTGGCCCAGGGCCGCAAAGGGCTCGAGGCCATCAAGGTGAACGCCCTGTAAGACGAGAACAAGACCACAACGAAGGCCCCATATCTCTGGGGCCTTTATTTTTGGCTTAGGCAACAACACTACAAAAAAGGGGCGGAGACCTCTCTCCGCCCCTCTCGTCACTTGTCACTTGTTACTGTTCACTCAGTTTTAGGTTTTAGGAGAACACGAGTTCGGATTGCGAATTTCGGATTTCGGATTTGCAGTAACTCGTCACTTGTTACTATTCACTATTCACTCCCTTTCAGCTTTCAGCTTTGAGCTTTGAGCTCCTTACTCCCTTTGAGCCTTGAGCTTCGGGCTTTGAGCTATCACTTGTCACTATTCACTGTCCACTTCACTCTTTACTTCCCGCCCTTCTTACCCATAAACTGGTGCCCGAGGAGGGATGGCCGCCGTGGAGATAGAGAGGATAGACAGGTACAGGTACAGGCTACCCGTGGGTTTCAGGGAGGGTATGCAGGTGCCGGGGGTGGTTTACTGCGACTCAGACCTCTTTTCAGAGGTGAGGGACGAGGGCTCACTTGAGCAGGTGGCAAATGCCGCCACCCTGCCCGGGGTGGTCAGGGCTGCCTTTGCCATGCCCGACATACACTACGGTTACGGGTTGCCCATTGGTGGTGTGGTGGCCACCGATCCCGCTTCGGGAGGCGTGGTGACCCCTGGGGGGGGTGGGATTCGACATCAACTGCGGGGTAAGGTTGGTCTCTGTTCCCCTATCCGGAGACCAGGTGGGGCCGAGGCTTGGTGAGCTGGTGAAGGCCCTGTTCAAGGCCATCCCCTCGGGGGTGGGAGTGGGTGGCACCATGAGGCTTTCGAGGAAAGAGATGGACCAGGTGCTCTCAAGGGGCTCGGCATGGGCGGTGGAAGAGGGTTACGGAGTTTCTGGTGACCTGGAGCGAACCGAGTCATGGGGCTGCCTTGACCATGCCGATCCCGGCCAGGTTGGCCAGAAGGCCTACGAGAGGGGCAGGGACCAGCTTGGCACACTGGGCTCGGGAAACCACTTTGTGGAGGTGCAGGTGGTGGACCAGGTGCTCGACAAGTCCCTGGCCGCTGCCATGGGCATAGACGAGGGGCAGGTTACGGTGATGATCCACTCTGGGTCACGGGGATTGGGACACCAGGTGTGCACCGATTTTCTGTCGGTCTTTGGCAAGGCCATGAGGACTTACGGCATCGTGGTTCCTGACAGGCAGCTTGCCTGTGCCCCTGTGGATAGCCCCCAGGGAAGGGCATACCTGGGGGCCATGGCTGCCTCTGCCAACTACGCCTGGGCCAACAGGCAGGTGCTCTCCCACTACGTGAGGGGCGTGTTCGCGAGGCTATTCGGGGTGAGCGAAGATGAGATGCCCCTGGTTTACGACGTGGCCCACAACATCGCCAAGTTCGAGGTTCACCAGGTGAATGGGCGAAGAAGTAGGCTGTTGGTGCACCGCAAAGGTGCCACCAGGGCCCTTCCCCCGGGGCACCCAGAGCTTTCCCCCTGCTATTGTGCCATCGGCCAGCCCGTGGTGATTCCCGGTGACATGGGCAGGGCCTCTTACCTGCTCTGCGGTGACCAGGGGGCCGAGGAGTGCTTCAACAGCTGTTGCCACGGTGCGGGGAGGGTGCTTTCGAGAAGGGCGGCCAGGCGGGCAGCAAGGGGTCGCTCCATAGCTAAAGAGCTTGAGAGCCAAGGGGTTATGGTGATGGCCAGGGGCAGGGCCACCCTCATGGAGGAGATGCCCGAGGCCTACAAGGACGTGTCCAGGGTGGTGAAGGTGGTGGAGGGGGCGGGACTTGCCAGGGTGGTTTGCAGGTTCAGGCCCCTGTGCGTGGTGAAGGGCTAAGATACTCCCACTTGCCCTTGAACCCTTGAATCGTTTGGGATAACTAAAGCTGGGGCGTTGGAATTGCAGGAGATCACCAGAGGTGACGGGGAGGAGAGTTGTCTTGTTGTCCCGGCAAGGTGGTTAGAGAGGTGATGGTGAAAGCGGGACTGGTGAACACGGGGAAGGATGTTCTCTATGCAAGGTGATTACCGGGAGGATGGTCGATGGGTAAGCCTGACGAGGGATTGAGACGGGCGGTGCTCACCGAGGAGCAGGGTCAAGAGGTTAAGAAGATACTGAAGGACCTGAGAAAAAAGGCGCAGCTTAGCCTGGTGATTCTGCTGGACGTGAGCGGCCAAAGCATAGTGCATGCCGCCCGCAGCAGGAAGGCGGTGAGAAACGCGGTCTCTGCCCTGGTGGCCGGCAACTTCGCTGCCAGCGCAGAGCTTTCGAAACTGGTGGGTGAGACCATGTTCAGGTGCCTCTTCCACGAGGGGGAGACGGTGTCGGTCTATGCCTGCAAGGTGGGAGACGACTTCATTTTGCTCACCGTCTTTCCAGCTGAGGTGAGGTTTGGACTGGTGAAGCTCTACACCACCCAGTCCATTCGCAGGTTAGAAGAGGTTCTGAGAGAGGTAGAGATAGAAGAGGAGGCACCCGATGAGGTTGTGCCCGAGGTGGAGGGGGTTGCCCCGGGAGAGGAGGGCTT